>CAYGXR010000118.1:0-10228 GCA_964354095.1 Candidatus Woesearchaeota archaeon | reverse complement strand
ACTAATGTTACAAATAATTCTATTGCTGAAAATACAAATCTGACTTACACATTTAATGTTACAAACAAAACTTCATTTGCCGCAACTATTGACTGGCTGGAGAATTCTACAGATACGCACAGTAAAATTTATCTGTATCTGAAAGCTCCGAATGGAACTATTGTTTCGAGTTCGATAAATGATAACAACACTGTGCAGAAAGTTTCCACAACAAATCCTGAAAATGGAAGCTGGTCTGTAGTTGTGCAGGGTGTTGATATAAATTCCGTAGGAGATTTCTCCCTGGCTTATGGTTCTACAAGCTTGCTGTCAACAGTTCTAACGAAGGCTAATGGCGTGTCCTGTAGCTCCGCATCTGAATGTGCTGGTGGCTATTGCGTTCATAGCATCTGCAGGTCAAGTGCAACATATTGCGGTGATAATTATTGTGATTCTGGCGAGGACAGCAGCACTTGCATAACAGATTGCCCTGCTCCTTCGAGTGGAGGAGGCGGCGGTGAAGGGTTGTATAATACATTCTTGCTGGCTGTGGAGCCTGGCGGCCCTGCAGAAGATTTCACGCTGGTGAGGGGCGATAGGATAGAATTTGACATGATTAATGTAACGCATAAAGTCAGACTTAGTGGAATTCTCAATGATAAAAGAGAATTTATAATAACTTCCGCGCCGGTCACAGTTACTCTGGGGGTTGGCCAGACTGCAGAGCTGGACTTGAACAACAATGGAATCAAGGATTTCTCCATAACATTGCTGGAGATTACAAAAGACGGTGCTGTGGTAAGCATCAAGCTGCTGCAGGAAATTCCAACACCAACAGCGCCCGCAGAAACAAATGCATCAAATGTTACTGGAAATAAAACAGAAGAAGTGCCTGCTGCGCAGGAAGGGACAACGGGAGAGAAAGGAAAGAATGAGCTTTTGTTAACAGGGGTTTCAATTGTAGTAGCTATTATCATATACGCATTATTGGGTACGGGGAAAAAGAAGAGGCATGGAAAATTAGGCAGAAGAAAAAGACTGTGGATGTCTGAGTATGACGATGACTGATGTTATGTCTCTGAGTTTGTTGGCTTTAACCCAGCAGACCGCTATGTCCTGCTAGAATGAACGCCATTAGGATGTTGAGAGATAACAATCCGCTCGGCATAGTTGAAAATCTCAGTTTGTGTGTCCTGCATAAATTAGGGACACATCAAACTGCTTGGTCAAATTAGTTCCTCACCTAAAATGGAACTAATCTTGACAGATTTTCAACTGAATCTTGGCTGCTCAAAAGACTTTTAATCTGGTTTAAAGTTAAAGTAGCATGGAAGTCCTGTTTTTGGGGACTGCATCAGCATTTCCCACAAAGGAAAGGGCACACAGCGCAATGCTGCTAGACATAGGCACAGAAAGCTTGTTGTTTGATGCCGGGGAGTCTGTGCAGAGGCAGATTCAAATAGCTGGAGCAAGGCCTTTCAAAATTTCAAAAATCTTTTTATCACACTGGCATGGAGACCATGTCCTTGGGCTCGGCGGATTGCTGCAGAGCTTTGCCATGCTAAAACGCAAAACAGGCGTTGAAATCTACGGGCCAAAGGGAACTTTTGAAAGATTTCAGCATCTTAGAAAAGCCCTTGAACTGAGGATAGGTTTTCCAGTAAAAATCATAGAGATTCCCCTGAAGACAATCAAAATAGTTGAAACAGGCAGATATGAAATCTGGGCTGCAAAAGCAAAACATGATATCAATTGTTTGGCATTTGCATACGTAGAAAAGCCAAAACGCAGGATTGATATAAAGTATTTGAAGAAATTTAATCTGGTGAACAATCCAGTTATCGGAAAACTTGCTGATGGAAAAGATATTGTGTGGAAAGGCAAAAAGATTTCTGCAAAGAAAGCAACATACATGCAGCCTGGAAAGAAATTGGTTTACATAATTGATTCTGCATATTCCGAAGATTTAGTAAAGTTCACAAAAGATGCAGACTTGCTAATTTGTGAATCTACATTCACAAGTGAGATGAAAGCGGAAGCAAAAGAATATGGCCACATGACTGCGGCCGATGCTGCGACAATCGCAAAGAAAGCCCATGTAAAAAAATTAGTGATAACGCATTTCAGCCAGCGCTATAAAACTTCTGATGAGCTTTTGAAAGAGGCAAAAAAGATTTTTGCAAATACAATTGCAGCAAAAGATTTTATGCAGTTTGATATTTGAGCAAAAGGGAATCTCTTAACATAGAGCTTCGCAGTCATTTACGAGAAAGTTTTCTGACCCTGAGAGATAGCAATTAGCTGAATTACAAAATTAAATCAAAAATAAATAAAAATTTACTTCTTTTTCCTTCTAGCTGGCTTTTTGTTTTCTTTCTTTTCTTCCTTGCTGACTTCGTCTAGAATATCCTGAGCTGCTGGCTTTGTTCCTTCTTTTTTCTCTTTGGTTTCTGCAGGCTCCTCTTCCAGGAATTCATTGAACTTCTGCACGAGGTCTTTCCTTCTCACCATATAACTCAAAGCTGCAACAATCACTATTACAAGAATAATGAAAAGCCAGTTTGGTATGTAGTATGTGCTTTCCATCAGGAAATCTTTTACAAATTTAATAGATGGCAGGGCTGGCAGTGACAGAGTTGGCAGGCTTGGCAATTTTGCTTTCAGTCCGGTAACTGCTGCTGCACTTTTATTTCCTCCGGTTGCATTTGCGGTTTCATTCATATTATTTTCAGAGAGCTTTGCTGCTGCTTCTGGGGATAAGAATTTTGAAACGTTCTCGGGAAGCTCTTCCGTTTTATTTTCTACTAGTGGAATCTCTTGTGTTTGGTTTTCTTCTTCAGTTGCGTTTTCTTCTTCTGGGAAAACTGTCTCATTGAAGCCAGTTTCATTTGTCTCATTTGTCGTCTCGTTTGCCTCAACAGTTTCATTAGTTTCAGCAGTCTCGTTCTCTTCAGGCGCAGTTACATTTTCCTTTTCTTTTGGCATGAAGGATAGATTCAGCGCTGGTAATTTCAGACTCAGATTAGGCATTGCCAGGCTTGGCATTTTAATTGATTTCAGCTTGTCTCCAATTGAACTGAAGAATGCAACTATTCCATCCTTGATTGCAATTAGCCTTTCCCGCGGTGTTTTTGCTGTTGGCTCCTGTTCTTCAGGCAGTTCTGCAGCTTTGCCTAGATTAATATTGAAAGTTGTTGCAGATGATACAGTGCCGTCAGCTAATCTTGCTGAGACTGTCACTTTGTATGAGCTTTCTGCAGTCTGCTCCGGTACTGCAACATATGCATAAACTGTTTCTGTGGATTTGCCGTCTAATTGCAATGATGCTGGATTCAGCTGTACAAATTGCGCACCTGTTCCGCTAACATCAAGATTGTATGTGCTGTTCTCAAGTCCTTTGTTCTCTACAATTATTGGAACTACTGCAGGCTCGCCAGCTGCAACGTTTACACTTGTTAATGCCGCTGTTGCCTGAACACCATAGCAGGAAGACATCGGAGCTAGTTTAAGTTTCAATTCAGTTGTTGCTTCCGCCTTGCTTGCACCCTGGGCTTCTGCCCTTACAACAATAGTTTTTGTTTCTGCAGGATTGTCCTTTGGTGCAATAAGTAAGTTAAATTCTGTTGAATTTCCTGCTCCAAGTTCTACAAAATCTTTATCCAGTGATGCGAAGTCTGCCCCTGTAGCAGTTAAAGCATATTTTTCTGTAAATTCTCCGTTGTTTACTAATGAGACTGCGTACATCTTTGAAGTGTGCGGGCAGATTGTGTCTTCAACAGCCGCCAACTTCAGGGATGCTTCATGGCAGCTTCGCACATTTGCCTGTATTATCTGCTCCTGGCTTTCTCCTGTTTTTGGCGTTACTGTAACTTTAATCTTGAAATCTCCTGCAACACCGAAGCCAGGGAATAGCGTTATGTTAGTGAATTTTCCCTGTTGTGCAGGTATGTCTATTTTTGTGTTGTCAACAGTAGACCATACTGGCCCTTCAACATCTATTGCGTAGGAATTATCGACAGAGCCCTTATTTTCTATTGCCAGTGGGATCTTCGCTTCCGAATTCTCGCAGAAGCTTACATAGTTGGTATCTGCATTCGCGGAAAAGTCATAACATCCTTTTGATGTCAGCTTCAGGTCTGCAGATGCCAGTGCGCGCGAGTTCTGCGAGGCGGCTGTAATTGTCAGTGCAAAGTTTCCGGTTTGGTCAGCAGGCGGCGTGCTGTAAACTATTATATCCTTAGTCTGGCCGGTTTCTAATCTCACTAATTCTTCAGATAAAGTGGACCATTTTGCAGGAACGCCTGAGATTGAGAGTACAAAATTTTCAGTATATTTTCCAGTATTCTTCAAGGTTAGAGGATATTTCGCTTCAGTTGCCGAGCAGACTTCAGCATTTGCAGCTGATGCAGTAAGGGTTGCTGAATGGCAGTCCTTTACTGTTATTGCAGCTGTTGCGGATTCTGTTCCAGCTAGGGAGCTCAAAGTTACCTTTAATGAATAGATGCCGGGATTTGCAGATATGCTTGGGGTGACATAGACATAAACGGTTTGGGACTGGCCTTGTTTCAGGTTAAAGCCAGCCGGTGCAGCAATTGCCCACCTGCCGGCAGAGTCTGTCAGGCTGACCGTATAGGAATTTTCAAAATTTGCAGTATTCGCTACAGTAAACAGAAATACTGATGTGTCTGTAGCACAGGTTTCAGCTTTGTCTGAGCTTAATGTCAATGCGTTTATTGCAGGAAGCAGGAAGAG
The DNA here is from genome assembly GCA_964354095.1 of Candidatus Woesearchaeota archaeon. Taxonomy (GTDB): domain Archaea; phylum Nanobdellota; class Nanobdellia; order UBA10117; family UBA10117; genus CAYGXM01. The sequence continues at coordinate 5,497 of CAYGXR010000118.1, read as the reverse complement.
AATTCCTAACAGGACTAATAGCTTTTTCATGCGTGCACCCCCAAGTTTATACAACTTGTTATCACTTCTCGCTGACAGCTGAATATAAAGATTTCTGCACTCTAAACTATATATTAGAGTAAACAAGATTTTTGCTATCCTTACAGGCTCGTCAAGCTTAAAAATTACGAGTGATTATTTTTTCCTGAATGGCAAAGTTCCCAAAAGACCGCCAATACCGCCGGCCACCAGAGCTAGCGCGTAGTTTGTAACGCCCCTGACGAGAAATTCTGCGTAGTATGCGCTAAGTGCGATATCTAGTATGAGGTTGGCGATTAACACCGTAAGCACAGCCAAAAGCAGCCCATCTTTAACGTTACCTGTTTTAGCTAGTCCTACAACAGTTATTAAGCCACCGAGAAACCATGCTAGCACGTAGCCTATTATTGGGTGTACAGAAAAACCCATAGGCAATAAAATCTGCAGAAATATCGTGATTAAAACACCAATCCCCAGCACTTTCCAATTAATTGAGAGTTTCATTTTAAATTAAAAAATTAGCACATTTAGTAGTAAATGTGCTGGGCTTTTGCCTTGTTGCTGCCGTTTTTGTAGAACTGGAAGTAAACAATTATTGCTGCAAGGATTATCGCTAAGACAGCAATAGCAGCTCCGGCTGAAGTCAATGGAGTTTTTGCATTTGCGTCTATTGTTACGGCTGAGATTGCCTTGCCGTTTTCAGCTACAATAATGTCTGCGGTGTGTGCGCCAGCTTTTTCTGCAGTTACTGTAATTGTAACAGTTTGTGTCTGTCCTGGGCGAAGGTCAAACTTTATTGGGCTTGCAGTTATTGTTGCCCAGTCGTTTCCATTAGCGCTAATTTCATAGCTCTTTGTTACAGTGTCTTTGTTTGAAATTGCTAGTTGTACAGAGTCTGATTTGCCTACATCCAAAGCCATTGAAACTGCAGTGCTCTTTAAGTTTGACGTGTCTGAAGAGCTGATCTGTATTGGCTTCTTTAAAACAAGATTTGCAGACGTGCTGTATTTTGCAACCGCATTTCCTGCTGTTGCAGTCATTGTATATATTCCGCCATCAGCGTCCTTTGGCAATGCGAATGTCATGTAAACCGTTTGTGAGTTTCCTGCAAACACTGTGCCGAAAATCTTCAGAGATTTTGCAATGTTTAATTCGGGAATTGCAACTGAAACAACAACATTATCTTGGTCATCAAAGCCGTTGTTCATTACAGTCAATGCAACATCTACATTGTCGCCAGCAGAGTATTCTGCCTTTGATGTCCTTATATCTTGTATGAAGAAAGCGTCATCATTCTGCTCAACTTCAACAGTATTTTCAGAGCTTATAGTTACTCTACTAGATGCTTTTTCCCAGATGCCGCCAGCTTCTACAATTAATTTATAGTCGCCAGGCTCCAAGTCAGCAGGTATTTGCAAGTTTAATACTAATGTTTTTTCAGCATCCTGCTGAATCTGCATCGGGCCAGCTACAACTTTATCAGTAACACGGTCTCCGAATGAATCTACAAGCCAGGCCTTTACATTCATGTCTTCAAAGTCGAGTGTCTGGTGGGAATTTGTTAATTCAATCCCAACAGCTAATGTAGCGCCTGGTGCTACAGGATCATCGTAATTTACATCTGTAATTGCAATATTTTCATCAGTTGTAGTAGCTGCGAAGGCTACTGAGCCTAATGTGCTAAGTGCGAACAGTGCAATCGCTAAAATCGCGAATAGTTTAGTTTTCATTTATTCACCTTCTTGCCCTGACAGCAACTGGCCTTGGGGCTTTCTGCGGCAAAATGTAGTCTTTTGCCAGCCAGCCAACTGCGCCTATAAGCAATATTATTACAACTGCAAGTGCTATGTCCGTTGCCGGTATGCCTGCTCCATTTGCTGGAGTTTTTGGCTGCTCAACAATTGCTACAGTTGTTGGAGCTTCATTTGAGGCAACTTCCAATACAATGGACTTTGTTGAATATGTGCTTCCGTATGCTGCTGTAACAACAACAAAGTACTTGCCTGCCTTTGCGTTGTCAGGTACTGTAAAGCTCAAGTATTGCGTTGTTGCGTCGCCTTCATTCAGCTTGAAGCTTGGGCCTGTTGCTGATGCGCCAACATCTGAATTTACTTTCAACTGTACAGTCTCGGCATTTGCGCCGCTGTCAAGCAGGCTGACTGCTAATTGTACAGTATCGCCAGTCTTGTATTTTGCTGCATCCAATTGAACACTTGTTATTGAAATCTGGTGCTTTACCTTTACAACTTCCAGCTTGTCTGGAGAAGTGTAAGTTCCAGTGTAGTGATTTCCATCAGAATCTTTCCATTTTAGGTCAACAGAAACTGTGTACATCTTGTCGTCAGCATCCTGCGGTATTGTTATTGAAACAGACTCTGTTTGTTTGTCTCCTGCATCTAATGTGCCGAAGTCAATTTCTGTTTCCAAGTCATCGTTGTCTGCCACTATGTCATTAATTATTATAGTTGCTGTGGCATCTTCAGCATCGTATGTTGCATAATTTTTCAGCTCAAGGTCATAGGTTTGAACTGAGCCTGGTGCAACCTCATCCTTGAAGTTTAAATCGTATACAAGGACATCTTTGCTTGTTGTCTGAACTGTTACGGCAATTGTTTCTGTATCAGTTCCGCCCTTGCTGTCGTCAACAGTTAATTTAATTGTATAAACTCCTGCAGAGGCATATGTGTGAACTGCAGTCTTGCCAATTCCTATCATACCGCCGTCTCCAAAGTCCCAGCTGTAAGTTAATGCATCGCCATCTGCATCTGAAGAAGCAGATGCATCGACATTCACAGTTAAATCAGAAACTGTGTATGTAAATGAAGCTGTTGGAGCGTGGTTTGTTGCCGCATCCAAATTATATACTACTAATGAACCTGAGGTGTCGCTAACTACAAACGGAATATCTACTTTCAAGACGCCTGCTTGGTATGCCTGGGCATTATAGTTGCCGTGCGCCAAGTAGAAGTATGCGCTACCTGAAACTGTATCCCTGTCTCCGACCAATGTTTGCCCTTCGTATATTTTAACATGGTCTGCATAATTTCCAGTTGCAGGACCAACCACTATCTTGTGGTCTCCTACGCCGGCGTTTACAGGTACTGCCATCAATGATAGCAGGAACATCAGTCCAATCAAGACTGCTCCAAATTTAGTCGTAGTTTTCATTTTAGTTTTTCACCTCATAGTTTTTGTATGACATCATAATCTGCGCCTGATGCCTTGTAGGCGCCTTCTTTTCCAGCCGTAGTTATTCTCTGGCCGTTATCATAACCTTGTATTATTATACCGCCATCGCCAGTCTTGTAGACTTCAATCTTGTCTGCACCGAGGTTTGACATTTCTAAGATTGCCTTGCCCCAGGCCGTGTTATTGTATGATGCATTTGTTTTGATCTTGTCTGTCAAATCTTCAGTTATGTTTTTGCCATAAAAGCCACCCAGCCAGCTGTATTGGCCTGGTATGTCCTTTAAGTCGCCTATTGCGCTCGTTCTTGCGCTTTCAGTCGTGTTTAATATCAGGTCAGCAGTCAGGTCAGTCCTGAACTCGTCTGCAACTATTGCATATGTTTCTGCCTGCGCTTCCAAGTCTGCAACAGCAGATTTGCTCAGGTTAAGATATATCGTATAATTGTCATTTTTAGTCTGCTTCAAGTATGTTGCCTGGTCTGCATTTGCAAACATGCCCTGGACCTTTCCGAATTTCCATTCCAGCTCATTCATTGCAGTGCTGTTCTTCAGCCCGAACTTGTCTTTCAAAACATCAGCATTTATTCCAATGTCTGAAGCAATTGTGTTCCAGAGCATCGCGTAAGTATCACCTATCACGAGCGCTTTCTGGTCGGCAATGTAACTGCCCATTGCAGTCTTCAGAGTATCAGTTATGTTTCCAACTTCTGAATTGATGTTCTTGAATGTCAATCCTTTTACAGTTTCATTCAGGGCTGTGAAGTTTGCATATTTGCCGTTCCAGCTGACAGAATTGCCTACAAAGTCAACATATGTCTGCACTGCTTCCTTTGCCTTTGTGAAGTTCTGGCCAATCCTGTTCATGACTTCCTTGTCAACTAATTTTAGAAGCTCTGATGCATTGGTGCCGTTATATATTATATTATACTGGCTGTTGGCCCATTGCTTTAATTTAGGGAAAATGTCTACAACATTGTCAGGCATTACCTGCAAGATTGCTTCAAGGTTTCCGTATGTTTTCTTTTCCTTGACTATCTGCTTGCTTACTTTTTCCCAGGAATTGTCATCTTTTAAGTTGTCTAAATGATCGAAAACTTTCTCTGCATCCGTGCCAAGAACGATTTTTGCTTTTCCGTCCTTCATCTGCACTTCATAGAAGCCTACTGTTCCGGCTTCACTTGTGTAAGCGTGTATCGTTATGTTGCTGACATCTTTTGCATTGATGCCTGCGTGGGTAGTATCTAATATGTACTGCACTATGGCAGAGTTATTGTCATTGTTTTCAACTAATGTGCTGCCATCTTCTGCAATTGGGTTGATGAAATGTTCAGTATCTTTTGTATCAAGTGCTGAAGCTTTCTTCACAGCTTCTGCATAAGGTATGGATTTACCGCCAACTTTTCCTTCTAGATTATCAATATCAAGTGTAGTATCGCCGATTGCTTCTCCGCCATAATGCACGACTACTTGTTTGGCAGGTTCTGGGGCTTTATACGTTTGGGAAACTACATAACCTAATGCTGTTAGACCTGCTACTGCTAGAGTAAATCCCTTCCAATGATCCCTAAACCAATCTGGTAATCCCATTTTTATCTATCACTTAGAAATGATAACTTTATAAATCTTACCATATGTTAGTTTAATAAATTGCCATATCCTAATCACCAATTTTGGTGAAAATGATGTGTATTTTCCAAATATGTATCTGCTATCGCCTGAACTAGCCTATTAATGCCACTATACCAGTCAAGGTAGATTTTGCCCGAAGGGGTTATAATCTTGTTTACACTTGCCTTAGTTGAACTGTTTTTAAGTGCTATGTTTTTCCATGTTTTTTCAACTTTAACTGAATAGCCTTCGCCGGGCTTGCATAAAACCGGGATTATTTTGTCGCCATTTGGAAGCTTGACCGCGTCATAGCCGATTATGCTTTTTTCAAACTTAATTTTATCCACAATATTATCTATTTCTGGCTTAAGACGTTCCGGCAAGGATATTTTTTTGAGGCCGTCGGACAATTGGCTGGTAAATGACCTGCCATTTAATTCCCTTACAAATTCATCTGCATTCCTGTTGTAATTTAAAATTATGTTTAGCAATTCTGATTTTGCGCCAAATGACCTTTGCTGTTCCTCGTTTGCAGTCTTGTTTTCTCCGATTAAGTACGCTTTGAAATTATCCGCAATTTGATAAGCGTAGTCCTTCTCCACGCCACGGACAGTGTGCGGTTTTGTATCATATGTCAGAACGACAAGCTCTTCATCCATATCTTCGCCAACTGCGTTTTCGTA
>CAYGXR010000117.1:0-1631 GCA_964354095.1 Candidatus Woesearchaeota archaeon | reverse complement strand
ATTTCTGGCTCAAACCTAACAGGGTCAAATGCAACCATATAACAAAGCCATTCACAGCCTATTTAATTATTTCCACTGAGCTACAAAATGTTATAAAAAGCTAACTTTCGTTTTCTAGGTGCTTGTGGAGCAAAAATGCTTGATGTCTGGACTGAGAAATATAGGCCGAAGAAGCTATCTGAAATCAAGGGTCAGGAAGAGATAACTAGAAGGCTAGAAGCTTTTATCAAGGCAAAGAATTTCCCGCATCTTTTGTTTGCAGGTCCTGCCGGAGTTGGCAAGACAACAGCAGCAATTGCCATGGCCAAGGAATTGTATGGAGCTACTTGGCAAGATAATATGATGGAGCTTAATGCTTCAGACGAAAGAGGAATTGATGTAGTTCGTGTTAAGATAAAGGATTTTGCACGAACTCGTGCTGTAGAAAATGTTCCTTTTAAAGTTATTTATCTTGATGAGTCAGATGCGCTGACAAAAGAAGCCCAGGATGCTTTGCGTAGAATTATGGAAGATTACACCCAGACAGTCCGCTTTGTTTTGAGCTGCAACTATAGCAGCAAAATTATCCCTCCAATTCAAAGCAGGTGCACAATTTTCCGCTTTAAGCCTCTGGCAAAAGATATTGTTGACGCTGTCCTGAAAAAAGTAGCCGTGAACGAGGGGCTTTCTGTAGACAAGGAAGCACTTGACTTAATTTATGAAGCTTCTGAAGGCGACATGAGAAAGGCACATAACTTGATGCAAGCATGCGCAGCAGTTTCAACAGTCCTTGATAAAAAAACAGTTTCGCAAGTTGTCAGCTTTGCAGAGCCAAAAGAGATTGAGCTTGTTGTGAAGTATGCAATAACTGGAAAATTTGTAGATGCTAAGAAATTATTGACGGATATTATGGTAAAACATGGCCTTTCCGGCATGGACATAATAAAACAGATACAAAAAGAAGTCCAGGAACTGCAAATTGACGAGAAAGTCAAAATCAACTTAGTCAGGGCATGCGGAGAATATGAATTCCGCCTGGTTGAAGGCTCAAATGAATTCATACAGCTGTTTGCAATGCTGGCTGAGTTTGCATTAATCGGAAAACCATGACTGAATTATTATATCTAAAAGATAGCTATCTGCAGGACTTCGAAGCAACAGTTATTTCTGCAGAAGGCAAGAATGTAATTTTAGACAAGACTGCATTTTACCCGGAAAGCGGAGGGCAGCCTGATGACAGGGGAAAATTTGTCAGGTTTTCAGATAAAAAAGTATTCCAGGTTCTTGCAGTGCAAAAATTAGGTCCTCAGATATCACATTCTGTTGACACTACTGGCTTGAAAATTGGTGATAAAGTGCATGGCTTGCTGGATTGGAACCGCCGCTATAAATTAATGAGAATACATACAGCAACGCATGTTCTGGCAGCAGTTATACACAATGAAATCAATGCATTGATAACTGGCAATCAGCTGAAGCTTGATGGTGGCCACATAGATTTCAGCGGGCCTGAAGTAAAAGACAGATTTAAGGAATTTGAACAGAAAACAAATGAGATTTTAGCCAGAGGACTTGATGTTCATGTTAAATTTATGCCTTACAAGGAAGCCATGAAGATTCCTTCTGTAATAAAGCTGGCAAAAGTCCTGCCG
>CAYGXR010000116.1:0-7714 GCA_964354095.1 Candidatus Woesearchaeota archaeon | reverse complement strand
GGGCCCAAGGTAGTCCTAACTGTTTCGGCAACAGCCTTGGCCGCAGCGATGTTTGCCTTTTGTGCAGACTTGCCGGTATTCCGCAAGGTGCCTTCAGGCAGAATGAATATTGGCTGTACTTGGTTTGTCATAAAAAACAGCCTTAAGTAAGAAATTTAAGGGTTTCGTATGCTTGACTATCTAATAAACGCCTTTCAGCTCTTTTCTTATGTCCGCAAGAATTACTGCAATCACCAGAAGCACTATTGTTGTAAATGCTAGGAAAATTACATTCAGGGATTCCATGGTGTAGATTGAGATTATTGTTGCAGTTATTGCAGCCTTGAGCAGCCATATAACTGCAATTATCCAGCATGCAAGTATTAACACTAGCGAAGCTTCAACAAAGTCAGGCTTTGTTATTTTTGTCTGCTTGAGTATGGCCATAAGACAAACAAAAATCAGCAGAATAAAAAGCTATTCTATTACTGCACTACGACGATTAAGTGCAATCTCTTAACATAGTTTAGCTTACTTCTGCCAAAGCTGTAGTGCTGGTGCATGCAAACTCATAGGGATTACAAATCAGCCGAGCAGAAGGTTTTTATTCTACATAATTAAGAGAAAACTAATGGTCAACACAATAACACTGCTTTCTGACGAAAGGATTCAGTATGAAGGTCTTTTTGACATTAAGGAAATATACCAGCACGCCTATAAATGGCTGACCTGGCGCAAGTATGACCTTTCTGAAAAGCAATATACAGAGAAGGTAAAGGCTGGGGGCAAGGACCTCGAAATAAAATGGGAAGCTGTCAAATACGTTGATGAGTACAGTTCTTTCGAGATTAAACTTAGATGGCTGATTTTTGCGATGAACGATGTCGAAGTCAAGAAAGGCGGCGAGACTGTAAAATTGCAGAAAGGCGAAATAAACATCTATGTTACGGCCAGCCTTAAAACAGACAGGCAGGATTACTGGGCCCAGAATGCATTTTATTCCTTTATGAGGGCATTTTATGACCGCTATTTGTATAGGAATTCCATAGAGCGGCTTAAGGGAGAATTATGGAAAATCGGCTGGGATTTATACAACGAGTTGAAGTCATTTCTGAACCTGTATAAGTACTAAAAACCGCATTACTGCGCCAAAAGGGCAAAGCTTTTAAATGTATACTTTATCATACATTTTAAGAAGAAATTAGCTCATGATCATTAATTATGAGGCTCTGAAACTTCATCTAAAAAAGCTTCAGGGTGCGTGCAACGACACCATAATTATAGTGGAAGGAAAGCACGACATTGCTGCATTGCAGCCTCTATTAGACGCTAATTTTTTCACACTAAATGAAGGAATAAAAAGGTCTCTATACGAGACTGCTGAACACATAGCATCAAACTATAGAAGCGCTATATTGCTTCTTGATGCTGACAAAAAAGGAAAGGAGCTAAGGAAAAAAATGAGCTCATATTTACGCTCACACGGCGTTCGTGTGCTGGTAGAAGAAAAGTTGCTTAAGCTAGCACGAGTTCGCAATGTGGAAGATTTGTGTTCTGTAGTCAATGTTGAGAACCTTTAGTTCAAATTAAAGGAGATGAAAAAATGGGTAAAATATCACCAGTAAGCATAAAGTACATAGTACATGCAAGTCTAGATTTAACTGGAGTTGCAGAAAGGCCTGACATTATTGGGGCCGTTTTTGGCCAGACAGAGGGTCTTCTAGGATCAGAATTAGAGTTAAGAGAATTACAAAAATCAGGCAGAATCGGCCGAATAGATGTAAGGCTTGAAAGCAGGGCAGGAAAAACAACGGGTGAAATCCTGTTGCCAAGCAGCATGGGCAAAACCGAAACAGCAGTGATTGCTGCAGCCCTTGAAACTATTGAAAGAGTTGGCCCTTGCGATGCTAAAATCAAGGTCACAAAGATAGAAGATGTCCGCGTGGCCAAGAGAAATTTTGTTCTGGACAGGGCAAAAGAACTTTTGCAGCAAATGATTACAGAACTGCCAGATAGCCAGGCATTTACAGCTTTGCTGACGCAGAATATCAGGACTGCAGAGCTTGTAGAATACGGCAAGGACAGACTGCCTGCTGGCCCGGATATAGACGAATCAGAGGAGATAATAATTGTCGAAGGGCGGGCAGATGTTGTAAACATGTTGAAGTATGGCATCAGGAATGTAATTTCAATGAAAGGAGCAAAACCAACAGATACAATAATTGACCTGACAAAGAAGAAAATAACAATTTTGTTCCTTGACGGCGATAGAGGCGGAGATTTGATCATAAAGAATCTCGCAGGCCTGACAGAACTTGATTTTGTTTCCAGAGCTCCAGACGGAAAAGAAGTTGAAGAGCTTCAGCAAAAGGAAATTCTGAAAGCATTGCGACTGAAAGTGCCTTGGGACCAGGCAAAATCTGAACTCAAGGTAAACGGAAATGGCTCTTTTGTTGCAGCAACAACTGCAATGCCAGAACGAGTGGCAGTTGCAGTTACAGCAAGCTCTAACAGAGAGTTTGCAACAAGGGATAGGGATTCTGATGCCCTGAAGCAAGTCAAGACAATGCGAACAATGGCTGATGAACTCCTGGGAACAAGAGGCGCTTTCATTTTAGATGAGCAGCTGAATGTCCTGGGAAGAGTGCCTGTAAAGGAGCTTGAATCAACACTGCAGGAAATAGACGGCGTCTACGCAGTTGTAATGGACGGCGAAGTCACGCAAGGACTTGCTAAAATTGCAGACAGCAATGGCATAAAATACATTGTAGCGCAAAGTGCGCTAGCAAGGCCGCTAAAGACAAGAATAATTACAGCCAGCGACTCCGCTTGAACAATTTTTCAAGCGGAATTTTTTCCACAAGATAAGCGAAAGCTATTCCAATCAATGTTCCTGCGAAAACATCCGTGAACCAGTGCAGATTCAAGGCAAGCCTGCTGATTACAATCAGAATTGCCCAAACATAAAGCAAGATTTTGTATTTTTTATCAGCTGGCAGGAAGTAAGCTGCGAAAAATCCAAGTGCGGCGTGATTGCTTGGAAAACTATCGTTCGCAGATAAATCAGGCCTCATCCTTCCTGTAAATATTTTCAAAAGCTCTGAAACTCCATACAAAAGCAGGCCGCCAATTGCAAACTTAGTCAGGTTTAGTTTATCTTTCTTGTAGATGAAATAGATTAAAGCTACCAGAATCAAAACATAAAGCGAAGCGCTTATCGCGGTAAAAATTTGAGTTGATAGCGGCGTCTGCACTGAAGCGAAAAATTGGCTTACTGCGGTATCAATAGACATTTTATCTAATCATAGATGGGTTTAAGTTTAAACTCTTTCGCAAGCTGCTTTGCAAAGTCCTTCGGATTTGTAAATTTTCTTTTCAGTTCAACAACATACCTTTTGTTCTTAATAGAAATTTTATGGCCTTTCCAGGCTTTCTTGAAGCCATTAATGTGCTCCTTCGCCAATTTGACAGGTGGTCCAAAGTGAAGTTTCTTTGCAGGCAAAGTTTTTTTGTCGAGGTAGAACCAGAATCTCGTCAATTTGCCAAAATGCCAGCCAGCTTCCTTTATCATGAAATCTTCATTTGTGAATCTTTTCTGCAAGGTTTCAAACAAAGTTCTCATTTTAGCTCCAACTATGTCAGGTTTTTCTGCCAAAGCTTTAATTTCAAAGACAACTAGGTATCGTTTGCCTTTCTTGGCTATGAGGCGTTCTGTTGTAATGTGTTTTTCCCTGAAGAATTCAACATTTGGCTTCCTGATAAAATCCCTGCACGCCCTTACCAACTTTTCAAACTTTTCTTTTTCCAGCGCAGCAGCGGCATTTCTGCTGGATTCGACAGGATCGATTAGTATCAGAGGACCCGCGATCTTTGCAGCATTTATTGCCGATACGGCATCCCGCTTATCCCTGTATGTTTTTGCAGGGTCTATGAATGTATTAAGTTTCCAGCTTGCAGCAGCCCTGATAAACTTTTCAAAAGTGCCATAATGCGAAACAAGCAAATCTACAGCATGGCCTGAAAAACCTGAGATGTAGGATTCTGCGCCATAAACACCGGCAGCTTTCAAGAATTGTTTTGCAAGTCTAACGTCATCTTTTTTCTTTGCCTTTTTCAGTATCCAGTTGATGTGCAATGGTGAGTAATCCGTGATGTTTCTTGCCTGCTGCCCCCTGCTTATGTCGAGAACAGGCACAAATTCCAAGCTGTAATTTTTGTGTTTTGCAGAGAAATAATCCCTGCTTCCGTGTAATCTCTTAAGGTTTGTAAAAACTTTCTTTAAAGCAGATTCTGCAAAATCAGATAGCTCAGTGCTTCTATCTACAAATCTGTCATAGTTAAAAATTATAAAGAAATCTATATCTGAAATGCCTGGAAGCCAGGTTCCTTTCGCAACAGAGCCGCCCACAATTATTTTTGCTGCCAGTTTTTGTTTCGTTAATTCAGAATTTATTTTCTGCAAAACTTCTTTCACGAGGGAATTAACCCTCAGTTCTTCTTTCTCCGATGGGACTGCTAGTTTCCGAGCCTCTTTTAAAATGCCTGAGATAGCCATCACTAAAACTTAAAAGCCCATACTTAAAACCTTTACCGCGGGCCCTTGGTCTAGCGGTAGGACATCTGTTTCACAGACAGAAGGTCGCAGGTTCGAATCCTGCAGGGCCCATTTAGGCAGTTTTTATAAATAACCCCCTTCTATTTTAGAGCATGAAGAGGCCACTAGCATATCTGCTTTTGATAATAGCAATAGCCTGGCTACTGAAATTTGAGCAGATTTCAATGGTGGGCGCAACAACAGGTCAGGAAGCAGTCTGCAGTAATAGAATTTGCGAGGCCGGCGAAGATTACAACAATTGCCCAGTAGATTGCACACAGCCGGTCTGCGGGAATAATGTCGTAGAAAAAAAATGTGATAACCCTGATAGTTTGCTTTGCGAAGAATGTGATGGCATTGACGATTCGCTTTGTCCGGAGCTTTGCAGGGCGGACTGCAAATGCCCCCCGCAAGCATACCGCGACTACACTTTGCTGCCATATCGCTACACTTTCACATATGATGAAATAAAGCCAAATGAAGTTACTACAGTAAACCTCGGCAGGCCAAAGGTTGACATTCAGAGTGTAAGTGTCATAACAAACAAAAGCCTCCAAAATGCACAATTCGTATTAGACTCAAATGTTTCAACGCCCGCTTACGTGCCTGATGGCACGGTGCATTCGTACTTCAGGGTGCAGATGAATAATTTTTCACAAGAACAATATCTTACCTTTATCGAAATATTTTTCAGGGTTCCAACTACGTGGACAATTGAGCACAACATACGGGAAGTGCAGCTTGAGCGCGCAGACGTCCAGACCTGGCAGCCAGTTAAAACACAGAAGCTTTACCAGGATTTGAATTATATTTACTTTTCAGCAAGCCCAACAAAACTTGGCCTTTTTGCAACTGTTTCGCCGCCATTACCGCCAAAGCCTCAGCCTGTCTGTGGCAATGGCATTTTAGAGGAAGGAGAAACTTCAGACACATGTTGTTCTGACGCAGGCTGCCCAGAAAACAGAAGCTGCATTTCGAACCAGTGCAAATTCGTTGCAATCTGCGGTAATAACCTCTGCGAGCCGACTGAAAATGCAACAAGCTGCCCCATGGATTGTGTAGCTGTGCAGTTCAGGGGAGCATCAGCTTCTGCGTTAGTACTTTTATTTGTGGCATTGGCCGCAGTTGCATTTTTCCTATCGCGCAAGCTTCCTTCGCTTATGCCTAAAAAACCTATAGCAAGAGCGCACGCTACTCCAGAACGATGGTTTTAACAGTAGCTTTTTCCAGATAAGCAACTTTCTGTATGAGCTGGTCTATGTTTCTCGAAGCCTGCTCAAGCTTTTCATTGATGTCTGTAAGCTGTGCAGACTGATTTTCAAGAGCCAGGATTTTGTTTTTGGCAAGTTCCAGGGTATCTGTGATTCCTGCTAAGCCTGCAGCATTTGCATTAATCCTGTTATTCAGGCTCTCTGTATTTTTGAAGAAGTAATCCACAGTTTCCTTCAGGTTTTTGGCCTTCTCAGCTAACTCACGTGCCGCAAATCTAGCATCAGTATGTTCAGCTTCAATGTCGCGCGCATGTTTTGAAATTGCAGACATGCCATTCTGCAATCTGGTGAGATTCCGCATGTTTTTCGAATCCCGCCTTTCAATGTCTGCGATTGCTTTGTTTAGCAGGCCAAGAGTTTCGGCAATTTTCTTTAGCACAGAAGGGTTCCATGATTTTTCAAAAGCAGCCTGCTTTGCCGCAACCTTTGCAGCATCAGTTCTGGCAAGTTCGATTCTTGCCAATATGTTTTTGTTGGCAGCATACAAACTCCTGAATATCTTTTTATTTTCGTTTTCTGCATCAAACAAAGGAGTAATTTCCTTGCTGAAAGATACCCGAGCCTCGTCGACTTCGGCGCGCAGCGAATCTAACTCAGAATTCATGTCTAAAACAACAGCATTTACCTTATCCAGCTCCTTGAACTTTTTCGCAGATGCTGCATCAGCATCAAAAAGTTCTGCATGTTCCTTGTTAATGCTGCGCAATTCAGAACTGATTTCTTCCTGCATCGAAGTAAAATTTTTATCCAGCTTGTCAAGCCGGCCTTCCAGCCTGCGCAGTCTCTTTTCAATAGCATCAGCCATAACCTTAACAAAAATTCAGTAGTAATAAATGTCTGTTGCTCTCAAGTAGTAGACTCAAAATCGCTGGCCTTAGATTCATTTTCCTGTTTAGTTTCTGCAGCCTTCGCTTGTTCTTGCTTTTCAGCTTCCCCAGCGGCTTTTTCCGCTTCTTCCAGCTTTTCTTCAACTTCTTTGGGAATTGGCAGCTTTTGATTTGATTTTATGTTAAAGTACTCATAAAACTTCTTTGTTGGCTGGAGCCACTTGCTTAAACCTGACTTGCTGCTCTCGATAAAGCCTTTCTCTATTAGCAGCTTGATGTGCTTGTAAGCCTTGTTGCTTCTGACACGAACAACATCGCACTGCCTGGAGCCTCCTCGCCAGCCAATGTATGCAAGCGTTTCAAGAATAGACCTGTCAAATTCAGGAAGCGCAGCATCCAAGACAAGGCTTATGTGCTCGGCAGGAATTGAGAATTTCCATCTTTCGCCATCCTGCACTAATCTGATGCCGACAGTCTTTTTCTCGTAATCTGCCTGCAAATCCTCTAAAATTTTCAAGACATCGCCCTTAAGTCCTAGATTTAACTTGTTCGCAAGCGCATCAACAGTAACGCCATCAGGCACGCAATAAATTACTGATTCTATTTTTGCCTTTACTTCCGCATTAGGACCAAATCCAGAGTCCGGCTTTGGCTCTTCATCCTGTGGGCGCGATTCTTGCTCTTCCAGCGGGTCTTCAGGTTCAACCTGCAGGTTTTTGTTCTTCACTTTTTTCATTTTCATATTCCTCTCGCGATAACGGCTTGCTAAGGTCTTTTTCAGATGTTTTTATAAAAATTTTGCCGAATGCTTCCTCCTGCAGCAGCTCTAACTTGCCCTCATTTGCAAGGTGCAATAATGGTATGAGGGTCCAGATAATATCCTTTTTCTCGGTGCTTGGTATTAGTTCTTCAAAAGGTATTAGTTTGCTCTTGAATTTCCTTGCCAAGTCCCTGAGTTTTGAGAAAACAACCTGTATTTTTGAAAAAATATCCGGTTTCTTGATGTCAAGAATTCGCGGAGCAGGCCTCAAATCCAAAACTCT
>CAYGXR010000115.1:0-6391 GCA_964354095.1 Candidatus Woesearchaeota archaeon | reverse complement strand
AGTATGGCATTGAAGTTGCTTCTCCTGTATTCAGTGGAATCCCTGCCGATTATAGATGGCACTCTAAAGACGGCATCTATTCTTGGATTTGAAACAGCAAGCCGGGCAAGCTCGCCAGGATTAATTACAGCAAGGAAATCTGCAGACAGCCAGAATTGCTTTGTTAGCCTCTTGATATCCCCTGAGGATTTTGGAATAACATAAACGCCGACAAAATGGCTGTTATCTCTTAACGTCTTCTTCAGCTCATCTCGCTTCCTCTGGATCTCCTTTCTGTCCCTGAAAGGATAGAGAAAAATTGGCGTTATGCCTAATTTCTTTGCTGCTGTGGCTAGCTCTGCTTCGTTTTCCCTCGGCAGAAGCAAGTCGTATTTCATGGCAATAATTGGAAATCTGTGTTTAAAAGTTTAAATACCTCCTAAATTATTAATGGCCATGGCCATTAATGAGAAAAAAGCTGCAAGAGAGATTGCTAGAATCATTGTTGATTATTCCTGCAAAATCAAGAAAGGCGAATATGCTTACATAACCGCAGACCTGCCTGCAAAGCCCCTTGTCCTTGAAATTTACAGGCTTATTCTGCAGAGGGGCGCCTTTCCCGTTCTGAACTGGGGCGTTGAAGGCTTCTTGCCAGTTTATTATGATGTTGCATCAGAAAAACAGCTGAAGAATTATCCTGAAATACAAGATTTTACTTTCAACAAATGTTCTGCATTTATCTTTATTGCAGCTCCACTCAACAGGCTTGAGCTGAAGGACTGCGACCAGAGAAAAATAGCAATGAGGCAAAAAGTGGTGAAGCCGATAAATGACATCCGGTTGAGGAAAAAATGGGTGATTTTTGACTGGCCAACAAAAGCTCTGGCCAGGGATGCAAAAATGTCCCTGCCGGAATACAGGAATTTCGTTTTCTCTGCAACAATACAGAACTGGAAGGAGAAAAGCAGGAAATGGAAAAAAATCGCAAACTTCCTGAACAAATCCAAAAAAATCAGAATGCTCGCAGAGGGCACAGACCTGACACTCTCGATAAAAGGCCGAAAGGCAATTGTCGGCGATGGTACTTACAACTTGCCTGATGGCGAAGTCTTTACTTCAATTGTTGACAATTCGGTAAACGGAAAAGTCAGATTTACTTACCCGCTGCGCTATGGCGGAAGAAAAATCAGCAACGTAGCTTTAGAATTCAAAAACGGCAAAGTTATCAGGTTTAATTCAAGCGATAACAAAGCCCTCAAGACAATGCTGGATACTGATAAAGGCAGCCGGGGCCTTGGAGAGCTTGGAATAGGCCTGAATCCTGGCATAAACAGATTTACAGACAATCTTCTGCTTGATGAGAAGATTGGCGGGACAATTCACCTGGCATTAGGAAATGCCTACAAGGAGTGCAAGGGCAAGAACGAGTCTGCAGTCCACGCAGACATTGTAAAAGACATGCACAAAGGCAAGATGTTTGCAGACGGCAGGCTGATTTACAAGAACGGGAAATTCTTGATTTAATTGCTGGAAACCAGAACGCTTAAAAGATTTAGCACCCACTTGCACCCATGCCAAAAACAAAACAAGAATGCATTGAAGATTTCCTAAAGGATGGGGATGTAAAGGAAGTCAAATTTCCGGAGGACCTTAAGCGTGGCAAAACGCCATTTTATTGTGTGTATGAAAACGGCTTTAAACTCGATTCTAAAAAAATGGCATTAAATGTCTTGTACGTATGCCAGTGCAACCAGGCATATTACGGCGCAGTCAAAATTGCCGAAGGCTGCATAAAGGTTTGTGGAATTTCAGATATTATGCAGTTTAAGGTTGCATAGCGCAAGCTGTCTGCTAAAGGCTTAAATATTTGCAAATTTGTAGTTTAACATGGACACCTTCTGGCTGGCAATTGCAGTGCTGATAGCATTTGATTTCATCCTGAAAGGCATTGCATTGTGGAAAGCTGGCAATCAAAAGCAGCTTGGCTGGTTCATTGCTCTCTTCATTTTGAACACTGCTGGAATTCTGCCTATAATCTACCTCTTGTTTTTCCAGAAAAAGAAGCAGAAAAGGTGAGTGATTAGGGGTTGGATTTGATAGATTATTTCTCTATAAACTTCAGTATAGAAAGATTTATATACTCCAGCGAACAATTTAAAAAACGAACCACAGAGGTGCAGGGACGACAAGAAAATGGCATACAACAACGACAACTTTGATCCGAAGTATTATTATGATTTCGAGAAAGCATTATCAGATTATTTAGATTTCTTCAAGAACAAGGAAGGGATAAGATTCCTTAGTAGAAACTTTATGAAGCATTTCAACGAATGTTTTTACAAGCATTTAGACCAAATAGGATCGAATGAGACTGGGCATATAACAGACCTTACGCCCCGCGCAGTCAGGGACATCTCAGATTATGCCTGCTTTCACACCAGCTGGCGCAACGGAGGCAATAATAAAGGCCTTCCGAAAAAATATTGGCAAGAAATTGCTGGTACTATTGTCAGAATATACGAGCATGAAAAAGAACTGGCTGCCACAACTTATGTTTCTGGAGAAACCCTCGAGGCTAGAATACCAGTCCATGCGAATGGCGATGGAAACGGCAATGGCAAATCTATCTCACTTGAGCAAAAGATTTTGGAGCCTGCCAACCAGAATAGCAATAAAAATAAATCCAAGAATCCTTGGAGAGATGCTCAGCAATTCACTGCTTAAAAACAGATTTTTACTTAGTTCCTCTTGATCTTTTGCTAGCTAACTTGTTTTGGCCAGGGCTTTTTCTCCAGGAATAGAAAGCAGTATCATCTTTTCAAATGTCTTTATGAGCAGCGCAGCTATTGGGTTTTTCACATTTATTTTGAATAATTTTGCATTTCCTATCATTCTTGTTGGCACAACTAAGCCTTCTTTTACCAGTTCAGGAATTATCTTCAATGTTGTTTTCCAGGCAACTTCTGCGCCTTCTGTTATATCTGATAGAGAATAGTCAAATGACGCGCCTACGATTAAGTGTTCTAATATTCTTAATTTTGGGCTGTTCCCAAAATACTTTCTAAATATGGTTTGTTCTACCATAACTCTTGTTGGAGTTTAAGATTTATAAGTCTTTCCTAAGTATACACTATTATATATTTTGGAAAGAAATCAATTTTTAAGTTACTGAAACTTTGTCTACATGTGGACGCTGACCTTTACAAAGAAGCTAGGAAAACTATTCTAAAAAAACTTGTTAACATGAATAAATGGGGCGGATCCCACACTCATTACAAACATATGCTTGGCGCCCTGCCAAAAGATGCTCGTGGCAGAAAAGAAGTTAAAAAAGCCGTAGGCGATTTAATCAGGGAAGGCAAAATCGTCCCTAAGCAGATTATCCAAGAGCCTCATGTTTCGCTAAATCCACTAAAAGCTAAAGAAATTAAAGATGAATTAGAAAGCTAATTACTTTGTACCTTGGCTTCTCTTTGATGGCCTGAACTGTTTTGCTTTTGCGCCTCTATGCCGCAGGCCTCTGGACTTCTGGCCGGCACTTGTTTTTCCCCTGAACACGCGGCCTTTGTTTGCTGGTGTTGCTAGCCATCCATAACCAGAATATTTGGAAACTTGGACCCTGTCGGCAAGAATAACTTCATACCATTTATACCTGCCATCCTCGCCAACCCAATAGCTGTTCAGGATTTCGCAGTTTGGATAAAATTTTGCAACATGTTCTTCTGCAATTAATCGGTCAGATTTCCTCCGTGTTGTGAACATGCCATAGCGCTTAGGCTTTCTTCCATGCCGAGGCGCTGGCTTTTTTGAGCTGCCTTTCGTGACTCTGCTTCTTACAACAACAAAGCCTTCTTTTGCCTTAAATCCAAGGGCGTGAGCCCTGTCTGGCCTTGTAGGATTCTCAACGCGCAAAATGGCTGGCTCTCGCCTCAATTGCATCAGCCAGGCTTTCCATTTCTCTGTGCCGATGTTCTCTTTCGGCTTTTTCCAGAGCTTTGAAATGTATTTGGAATATCCCATGTTACAGAAAAGAGGTTTGAAAATCAGTTTAAAAGCATTTCTTAAAGCTATTTTTGGAATTCTCACAACCTTGAGAGATTCCAAAGTCGCAACCTTTAATAAATTAAGCTCTGAGCTTTAGTTAATATGCCACGAAAAAAGAAGGAAGCTAAAGTCGAGGAATTTAAGGTTCCAGAAATTACAGAAGAGAAAAAGACTTTTGGACAAAGAGCTAAGAAAGCGGGAAAAATAATACTTGGCGTGCTGCTGGTTTTGGCCGGAGTTTTTGGAATAATCTGGTACTGGCCTGAATTCCTGGAAGTGCTGAAGGGCGTAATTGGAGTGGTTGTAATAATAATTGGACTAATAGTAATCGCCCTGGGCTGGCTTGACTAAATACAGACAACAATTGTAATCCCTTAATGTCTGATGGCTTTCATTTGCAAGCCAAGAGCTGCTTTACAGACATAGAGAGATAACAAAAGAAATAGTCAGTTGTCACAATGTGTGGTAAACCCCAGACTAAAGTCTGGGGCTTGAAGTAACATAAAAATAGTACTATAATCTGCTTGAAAGCCGAGGCTTCAAGACCTCACATTGCGAGTGAACAGAAAATAGCTCAGCGGAAACCAAAGTCAGGCACTTCTCTGCGGTAAGGAGATTCTTCTTTTTTGTATTCCTTTCTCTGCCTAGGCTGCGGAATTTGCTGCCAGCCAGGTGGCGGCCCTGGTGGAGCCTGCTGCCGCCATTGCATTCCTTGTGGCCTCTGTCTGGGCCTTCTTTGTTTTGACCTTGATTGCAATACAAAAAATGATATTCCTATTATCAGGCTGGCAAGCACTCCGACTATTGCATACGATGTTTCGATTTTTGTAAGCACTGATGTTTTTGTAGAGCCTACAATTGCAAAAGTTGAGAGGTGCGAAGCAGTTGCAAGGTATTCGATTGCAACGCTGGTTTCGCCGGATTGCGTTGTTGGCAGTTTCTCCCAGCCCGTTCCCAGCAAAGTAGCAAGATAAATAGTCGGATAGCTGCCTGCCCAGCCTTTCGAAACTTCAAACTTGATTACAACCCTGTCAAGATTGTCAGCAGACAGGCCGTCTGCAATCAGCTCAAAATACTGATAGACATTTCCATCCTCTATGGAAATTGGCACAGAGTCCAGCTTCCTGATTTTTGCCGTGACGCTTTCCGCGCTGGATTTGCTTTTGAATGTTATTTCGCTTACTGCCAAACCTGTAAGCCCTGGCGAGAATGTAGCTGGAACTGCAGGTTGTATGCTGACAAAGAAGTGCTGTGCTTCATCTGCTGATGCCTGTTGTGTTGTTTCAAGCAGCGGCGCAGTGGCATTTGCTGCAGGCGGGGTTACAAGCGGAGCTCCGCTGCCGCCAGATGTTTGATTGCTTGGCGTATTGTTGCCAGTTGCGTTATTTACTGTGTTATTAATTGTGAAATTGCTATTGGAAATATCAGAAGCTGAAAGCCCGCCAGGGTCTTTCGCAGTTACATTTATCAGATAAGTGTTGCAATTTGATACAGATGTTGTATCCCAGACATAGCTGCCCGTGTTCGATTCCGAAGAAGCTATTGTTGTCCAGCTTGAGCTCGAGCTGCTGCTGTTCCTGTAATAAATTGATATTGTTAAAGTATCATCATCAGGGTCTGTTGCATTCCACGTTATTGTTTTGCTTCCGTTCCAGATTTCGCCGCCATTTGGCGCGGTTACAGTAACTACTGGCGCTTCATTTATGTTGTTGATTGCAAAATTGCTTGCGGAAGTCCTGTATGCAGTTGTGCTGCTGCTGTCAACTGCTTCTGCTTTTATCCTGTAATTTTTCCCGTCAGTGACTTTGGAAGTATTCCAGCTAAGCTCGTAAAGACTTCCTGCAGGTGTTGTGTCGTTCCCTATCAAAGTATAAGTAGAGCCGGAGTTGCTTGAATAGTAAAACTTGACTATCTGTATGTCAGGCTGGCCGTCTGCATCGCTGGCAGAAGCATTAAGCGTTATAATACCAGATGCTTTTTCGCCGCCATTTGGATAAATCGTATCGACAGTCGGGGGGGAATTCTGTATTGTAATAGCAGAGGAATTTGCAGCTGTCCCGAACACAAGGCCGTCGCTAGGAATGACCTGGCATTTCCATTGCTGGCCTTTTACAGTATAGCTTTTGTCAATGCTTGTCTGGTTGCTGAATGTTGAATTCTCAACATTGTTTACGAACCATTTCACGGCAGTGTTGCTCTCCGTATCATTGTCAGGATCTGAAAATGCCCAGCTGCAAATCAGGTTGTTATCTGTATTGGGGCTGCTTGGGGTTATTGTTACATTGCTTGCAACAGGCGCGGAATCTGCATTAAATGAGAAAAATGATGAATTCATATTTCCAGCAGTATCATTTGCATAAACTGTTAC
>CAYGXR010000114.1:0-2474 GCA_964354095.1 Candidatus Woesearchaeota archaeon | reverse complement strand
CGGCAAAATCTGTGCAAAATGAGAGCAGACATTTTTTGGTATTTGCTGGACTATCAGATTAAAATTTGTAGCTCCGCCAGGCACGTCAAAAGAATTGCCTTCATTTGCTGCTGAATTATTATAATATACCTCATAAAGGCCTGCAGAAGCATTAAATATGGCGCTGCAAGGTCCTGCGCCATTCGCGCTACTTGTATTAACTTTAACGCTAACGCCTAGAAAACTCCCAGAGCTGCTTCGATTGAAAACCTTAATTTCTTTTGTACAATTTATAGAAGAATCTCCTACATTAGTTATTGTCGCGGGAGTAAGATTACCTCCTGTAATATTTGCAACAACTTTAGTTTTCCAGTTAAGATTGTACCAATTTGCCTGCAGCCAATTATTTTGCTGTTGGATTGCATTCTGCAGATTAGCAAAATCTGTACTCTGTGTTGGCAATGTGAAAGTGCCAAAGTTCACAAATAAAGTGAATATGAAAAGCACAGCCAGCGAGATTAGTACAAAGACAGAGGCTATTATGTAAAACTGCCCCTTTGCGGTCATCCCAAAATCCTCCCCAGATAAAGTCTTATCGTGATTGGATTCGCAAGTTTAGCATAAGTATATTCTGCCAGTGCAGTATCTTTTGTTCTCGTGACATTTCCGCAGCTGCTTACTGAAAAGCAGCCTGTGCCGTTAAAGTATTCTATGCTTGATGAAATTGTATTCGGCAATGATGCTTTGATGTAAACAGACAGTGCAGTGAAATTTGACTGCGAGAAGTTAGTTATGTTTATGTAATTTTCCAAGATGCCTGCATTGTCAAGGCTCTGCAATGTTGTAAAGCCCAATTTCTGCAAATCCAAGGAATCCTTGTTTGCAAGGAAATTATCCTCTGAACGCGGGAAGCTAAGCATGACCAAAGTTAACACTATAACAAGAAGAATAAGTTCAATCCAAAAGAACAAGCCCTTTTTGTTCATAGCCATCACCACGCCCCCAGATTGAAATCAGCGAGCAGGCTTTCATTTGTCAGATTAAGCAAGCCTGAAACTTTTGTATCGCAAAGCATTGCATTCGGAGGCGAAAATGGCCCGAAATTATCCTGCAGCAGCGTATTGTTGCCCAGCAGGAATGGCAGGTATTGCCCGCTATCGACATTGAATTGTTCTATGAAAATTAATTTGGGGACTGGCGACAGGTATAGTGTAATGAGGTCCTGGTCTGTAGAATTAGTATTTAGAACAAGATTCACGTAAGTGCCATTTGCACTTGATGTGCTAATTAAATCATTGCTTTCATTTGAAGAGTTACCAATTGTAATGTTACTAAAAGGGAAAAACAGGTCTAGTTTTGTACTGCTCTGCGATGTGCTGTTTGCAGTTACATTCAGATAAATGCCTAAGTGTTCCATATTACGACAAAGTGTAATCGCATTCCCAACTGTGCAATTGCTGTCAAGCACAGAGGTGTTAAAACCAAACGCATATGTATTGTAACTGACGTGCCAGCTTTGGCTCGGCGTTGAATTTTGCGACAGGTTTACAAAACCTATGGCTTTCATGGCCTGCCACTTGTCAGTTGATACAATGATTTGTGTTTTATTGCCGGAACTTAAGCCAAAAACAGAAACACCGGATGAGAAAGTCCAGTTCGCAGGAATTCCCGGCTGACTGAGGAAGTTTTCAAGCTCGTATGCCCTGAGACAGGCAGTTTGCTGCTGGCTCTTTTGTATTTCCTCTTTCAGATTTCCGGAAGCTGTGACAAAAATAAACCCGATTGAAAGCAGGAAAATGGAAGTTGCAATTATAAACTCAACCCAAGTTTGACCTTTCATGCTAGCTCACAGTAATGCCACGAGTCTCCGTTTGCGATTCTGAGCCGTATGCAAACATGACTGAGATCTGATACGGACCTGGCTGAGTAGGCGCTTTTAATGTTGTGGTGAATTGGCCAAGGCTGTCCGCAGACAAGGTGGTAAGCTCGCCAGTTGCCCCTAGTATTTCAACTTTTGCGCCGCCTGCAGGCTGCGCATCAAAATAAATGCTGCCAGATACTGTATAAGATTGCCCTATGCCCAGAGATTGCGGGGATACTTCAAGGTTAAATGTCAGTTTTGATGGGAAGATGAACAGGAAAAATACAACAATGCCAACTGCCAGCATAATGACTATGTGCTTAAAGCCGGCAATCATCTTCTCCTCGGTAATCTGGCCGGCAATTACGCCGAGGGAGCCTGCTTGTATCAAGGTCATGATGAAAAAGAGATTTTTGAAATAGTCAACGCCCAAAAGTTCAGTCGGCCTGAATGCCATGCCGCTGAATGCCCCAAATCTTTGCAAATACAGGATTGGCAGAAGAATTTTATACAAAATGACAATGATGCTCAGGAAAACACCAAAGACAACATACATAACTGCAAGATGCTGCAGCATCATTGCCCGCTTGTCAGCTTCCATCCTCTTTATTGTGTCAACATCTTCAGACAATGA
>CAYGXR010000113.1:0-4018 GCA_964354095.1 Candidatus Woesearchaeota archaeon | reverse complement strand
TCGGGAAAATTGTTTCTGTTTCTGCGAATGTCTCATCCATTGATTACAAGGCAGACACTGTTTTCCTGAAATTAAGGGATTCCACTGGTGAAATTTCTGCAGTTTATTTCGGAAGCCCGAAATACGAAATTATTGAAAATGATGTTGTTGCGGTGAAGGGAAAAGTTCAGCTGTACAAGGGTGACTTGGAAATTGTAATACAGGAACTGGCATGCTTGTCCTGCAGTTAGATTTGCTTTTGGCCTTGCTGCTGGGCTGCTGTGCCGGGGTGTTTACAGGCTTGGCTCCTGGAATCCATGTAAATACTGTTGCTGCCGGAGTTTTAGCAAGTCTCGCATTCCTTACAAACTGGTTTTCTCCCATTGCATTGGGAGTTTTTCTTGTTTCAATGGTGATAATGCATAGTTTTGTTGATTTTATTCCATCAATTTTCCTTGGCGCGCCTGATGACGGCGAAACTGCATTGTCAGTTTTGCCAGGACACAAGATGTTGCTGGAAGGACGAGGCTATGATGCCTTGAAATTAACTGTAATCGGGGGAGTTGGCGCAGCACTTATTGGATTAGCGATGCTGCCAGTATTTGGCCTTGCCATTGCAAAAGGCTATGACAAGCTCGGAATTGGAATCCCCCTTCTGATTTTGGCTTTTTCTGCCTTCTTTATCCTGCTGGAAAAAGAGCTGAAGGGAAAAGTCTGGGCGCTTCTTGTCTTTATGATGTCCGGGGTTCTTGGCATAATAACATTAAATCATCTTCCGCTAAAAGAGCCATTATTCCCGCTGCTTTCCAGCCTTTTTGGAATATCAACATTAATCATTAGCATGCAGGGCACAAACAAAATTGTAGAGCAAAAGCTTTCAGACAAAATAGAATTCAAGGGCTATTGGTTTTCGCACATAAAAGCAAGCATATCTGCAGCAATTATGTCAATCCTGCCTGCCCTTGGAGGAGCACAGGCAACAGTTCTTGCACAAGCTGTAACAAAAAAGCAGCACCTAGCAAAATCCGCTAATTTTGCAGAGCCTGACGGTTCAAGCGAGGAATTTCTAGT
The DNA here is from genome assembly GCA_964354095.1 of Candidatus Woesearchaeota archaeon. Classification (GTDB taxonomy): domain Archaea; phylum Nanobdellota; class Nanobdellia; order UBA10117; family UBA10117; genus CAYGXM01. Next base: position 2,968 of record CAYGXR010000113.1, on the reverse strand, counting down.
TATGGTTGGAGGCATCAACACAGTTTCATCGATATTTGTTCTGGCGACTCTTTTTTTAATAGGAAGAGCAAGAACGGGAGTTCTTGCTGTGATGAAGCAGTTTTTGAATCTTGACATTTATGGATTTGCAATTTTGCTGGCAGCAAGCCTTGTTGCAATTGGGCTTTCTGTTGTTGTAACCTTGCTGCTTGGAAGATTTATTGCAAAGAGAATTACAAAATTCAAATACAGGAAACTCTCGTTCATTGTTTTGGTAATCCTCATAGGGCTGGTAGGCTTGCTTTCAGGCTGGCTTGGCCTGCTGGTAGCATCAGCTGGAACTGCAATCGGCCTAATTGCCCCAAAAGTAGGTATAAAGAGAATACATGCTATGGGTTGTCTTGCTATTCCTATTGTGATATATTTTATATAGAAATGAAACTTATCAAATTTATGAAAACACCTCCATGGGAAATCTATTATAAAAGAGTTCAGACTAGATTCCTTTCAGAGCTACCAGAGATTTTTACTGTTTTTAAGAAAAATAAAGTTACCCGCGTGCTTGACTTTGGCTGCGGCACCGGTAGAAATTCTATATATTTGGCTAAAAGTGGTTTTCAGGTTTATGGATTTGATATATCTAACGCTGCAATTGAGCAGGCGAAGGCTAATTTGGCTAAAAGGGGTCTTAATGCACACTTACGAGTTTGGAATATGCTCGACCCTTTACCTTATGGCAATAATATTTTTGATGCGGTAATAGCTGTAAGAGCTATGTATCATGCACGAGTTTCCGATATAAAAAAAGTAGTTAGAGAGGTTGTAAGGATTACAAAAAAGAATGGTTATCTATTCCTATATGGTCCGACTTACAAGCAATTCCTTGAGTACAAAAAGCGGGGGCAGCGCTCTAAAGAAATTGAACATAAAACTTATGTTGATACGGCGGGACCACTTAGAGGAATTCCATATCATTATTTCACAAAGGAAGAACTGCGAAAGATTTTTGGAAGGTTCTACATTATAAAATATATAACCTTAAAGGGTAAAGTATTCTCACTTCTTGCTCAAAAGAAATAAGTGACTTTGCAATATTATAATCTACTAATGTATTCTCTTAATTAGCAAACACATGCAATGGGCTGCCTTGCTATTCCTATTGTTTTGTATTTTATCTAAGAAAGAGTTTTATAATTGATGTAATTTATTATTTTATGATTGTGCGCGAATACAAACATGAAGACTTAGACTTCCTTCTTCGCGAATTGGACGGAAAATATTCAAAAAGACGGGAAGATAAGTTTCAATTGGTTGAAAAATGTCCCAACGCATTTTATTGTTTTGTTGTGGAGGATCGGCAGAGTGAGAACTGGCCTAATTACATAATAAAAGGATTTATCATTATGGAAGATTTGGGAGATAAAGTTTCTCATTATATGGTTCAAATTAATGTTTCGGAGAAAAGATTAGGACTAGGCAGAGCTCTTGTTCGAAGGGTATTTAACAAAATTGGTCTGGGCGGGCACATTAGTTTGTGTGTCAATACAGACAATTATGAGGCACAAAGCTTCTATCGAGCACTAGGCTTCAAAGAGTCTGGTCATACTAAAGGATATCGCAAAAATCAAGATAAACTTTGGTATCAAATTGATATTTAGTTTGTTGCTGAGAAAGGTTTTTATGGTTTTTAGCCTTTTGATTTGATATGTTTTCTAAAACGGAGCGAAGGGCAATACAAGAAAAAGTAGACCAATTGGGAAAAGTTAAGTCTGGGATTTGGTCAGTTCAATATTTAGCGGATCTGATTACAGAAAGAAGAGTTGCGTGGATAAAAGAGCGCAAGGATGAGTTGCTGGCAAAATACGCTGGCCTTCCTTTAGAAGAGCTGGCATGGAAGGTTGTGTGCTTTGACCACATGGGTATAAATCTGGAATATTCCAGAATGACGCGTGTCTCTGACAGGAAGATTAGAATTGACTCTTACAATTTCTGCCCATATCTGGAAGCCTGCCTGCAAATAGGTTTGGATACTGTACGCATTTGCAAAGAAATTGGAGAGCCAGCGATACAAAAAATGATTGAAGTTTTAGACCCGAGGCTTAAATTTAGCAGAAATTATAATAACATTAGGCCATATTCTGTTTATTGCGAAGAATATTTTGAGGTTCTTTAATTCCGATAGTGTTATATTTTATTTAAGCTAATAGGCATTATGTACACTATTATTGAAAAGCCAGGCCTGCGGGACTTTCCTGAGATATTTCCTTTACTGAAACAATTATGGCCTGACAAGGAGTTTAGCGAAGAAAAATTAATTAGCGTCTTTGACAAAGGCTTGCATAGTCCTTATCAAGCATATTTAGTTGCTAAATATGAGGAAAAAATAGTCGGTTTTGCATCGCTGACTATAAAGGATAGCTTATGGGATGGAGGCAAGTTGGGCCATATTAACGAACTTGTAGTTGATAGATTTTATAGGAATAAAGGCCTTGGAAAGGAACTGTTAGAGGAAATAATTAAAGTTGCAAAAGAAAAATCTTGCGAAAGGGTAGAGCTTGACTCGGCTTTCCGCAGGAAAAAAGCCCACTTATTTTACACATCGCAAGGATTTGAGAAGTGCAATTTTTTATTTTCAAAGAAGATTTAGTGTTTTGTTAATGATTTTACATCCGCCAAATCGACTTTTCTCCCCAGAATTTTTTTATAATCTATCAGCTCTTTTTTTGAAATTACTGGGACTTTCAGGCCATAAACGTTTCTTATTGTGCTTTTTTTAAAATTAGAGATAGATTTTACCCACTTCTTGCTTTTACAATCAAATAATTTTGTTTTATCATCACTGTAAATGTCAATAATCTGCCCGTAATATTTTAATGTCATTAGCGGCAGGTCGAAATTCTTGTCTACATATCTTTTCGGGCCATAAATTACATATTTTTTAACATCTGTGAGTATTTTTCTGAGTTTATTATCTGGCACGCCAATATCC
>CAYGXR010000112.1:0-2495 GCA_964354095.1 Candidatus Woesearchaeota archaeon | reverse complement strand
TTTATTGTTGCAGGGGATTATGAAATCTATGTTCTCAATTGTGTTATTTGTGTCGCACATTGCAATCAAAGGAATTCCAGCCAAAAGAGCATCGTGAACTGCATTTTTATCTGGAAAAGGGTCTGCGACTATAATCAGCTTTGGATCAAAAAATGTAGTGAGATTTGTATTTGTTATGACGCCTGCCGGATATCTGCCTGCAAATACTTTGGCTCCCGTGTGCCTTGCAAAAGCCTTGGCAGCTTTCCAGCCATTCTCCCTTCTGCAGACAATAACAACATCTTCAGGCTTGTATTTGGAAATAATTTTGGCAGCCAATTTAAGCCTGCGGTCGATTTCAGGCAGATTTAATGTGCAGAGGCCGTTAGGATTAACTTTATAGACAAAGGGCATCATCTGCTTTGTCCTTATCTTTGTGCCGATATGAACGCCAGCTGCCATGTATGTTTCAGCAGGCAGCAATAATTGTTCAGTCTCAGCTTTCAGTTTCGGCATAATTAGCCTCTCAGAAATTCGCTTTTAAAGGTTTTGCTTTATGCTTCTTTGATTAAAGTTCTAATATGACTTTTGAATGTCTTTTGCAAATGTTTAAAATTTTTAACTTTTCTTTTTAGCAGAAATAGCCATTTATAAGAAAAATATGGTTTGCCGCCCTTTAATTTGCCTTTTTCTCTGATTGGTTCTCCAAATAAACTGCAAAACATTTCGGTTGCACTTAGCTTTTCGTCAGAATAAAATTTTCTTACCTCTTTTTGAATACACCACTGTATGCTATAAGAAACGAAATTTGTTACACCCTTCCACTCTTTTGTTTGTTTGGCGAAAGGGAAATACTTTATTTTGCAGTCTAAGGATTTTACTCTAGCTAACGTTCCTTTTTGTCCTTCTGCAACAACAAACACGGTTAATTTATCGGATATCTTCGCTTTTCCAGTTTTTTTGATTAATTTTATACTTTCCCTGATTGTTTTAGGGTCTTTTTCGTCTAATTCATCATCAGCAAATAAAATTTTACCAATTTTTTTGATATTTTTTATCTGTTTTTGGACATCTGGAGCAAGAACTGAGTTATCAAACTTTATTCTTTTTCCTTGCGAATCCCTTAAGTAAATTGGAATCTTAACAATCGGCGGTAGTCTTATCTTTAGAAGTTCATAAGTAAGCTCAGTTATTTTAGTCATCATAATTCCAGAATTTCCTGCGGCTAAAATAATGTCAAAATCATTCTTTTGAATAAGTGATTTTATTTTCTTGACGAATCTTTTCGTTCTCCTTTGAGCTTCATCTATTAAATCTGGTCTTGTCCAAGGATTTCTGTATTTTCTCATATCGATTTCTCAATCTTAATCAATTCATTCAGCTTAGCCAGCCTTTCCTTGCCTGCTATGCCGAACTTGACAAATGGAGCCTGCCACGCCATTGCAAGATGAGCTATTGTGGCATCTTCAGTTTCCCCGCTTCTGTGAGAAACTATTGGAGTAATGCCTTTTGATAAGGCAAAATCAAAAACTTCTTTTGTTTTTATTAGAGAACCGCATTGGTTTGGCTTGATAATTACTGCATTGATAGCCCTTTCAGCTATTGCTGTTTGTAATCTCTTAAGGTCGGTTGCAACTAGGTCATCTCCACAGATGAGATTATATTTCAGCTTTCTGGAAAGCTTGGCAAAATCTCCAAATCTGTGCTGACTGAATGGATCTTCCAAATAAAACAAATTAAATTCATAAGCCAAATCAGATATCATTTTTAATTGCTGGCTGGCATTCAACGGGTCAAATTCCCGCCAGTGGTATTCATTATGCGCAAAAATGTTTGAAGATGCAAAATCACAGCCTATCTGCGCCTGCCCTGAAATATTTGATAAAAGGGATAAAACTTTATGGATTGGCTGCTTGGTTACCCAGGCATTTTCTAGGCTTTTTCTTTTTGCTCTTAGCTTTTTTCCGATTTCCTTGTAAATCCTCTGGGCTTCTTTTACATCTTCAGCAAAACTGTTTGTTTGTGGTGAAACTAAAATCTCCTGTATGTCAATTGAATTCCTGGCGTGTGCTCCTCCTCCAACAACATTTGCAAGCAGTCTTGGCATGATTTTTGCATCTGGATTCAGCAATTTCCACAAAGGTTTGCCTTCATCTTTGGCCCACGCATTCAGGACTGCAAATTCCAGGGCAATTGTTGGATTAGCTCCAAATAGCTTCGGAAGCTTCTGTTCGAGCTTTAATAAGTCTGAAAATTGCTCGAACTGGAATCCCTTAAGTGCAGGTTTTAGTTTGCTGTTTACAAACCTGACAGATTCCACAGCGGAGAGTGGGTAATCGAGAGCTTCAAACTCGCTTTTTGATGTTCCTGATGGTGCTGCCCCGCTGCAGCCGTTGACGAAAATCTGGATTGTTGGCTTTCTTCTGCTGTCTAGAATTGATTTGGCTGTCAGCGACCTGATACGCATCTGAAAATAATGCTTGGAGAATTTAAAAGCACTATGCTGTCTCTTCAAC
>CAYGXR010000111.1:0-1935 GCA_964354095.1 Candidatus Woesearchaeota archaeon | reverse complement strand
TGCAAAAGCCGCCCTTGCAGCTTATAATTTCCTGCAGGGCAACAAAACTGCCGCAGTAACGACTGACTGGTCTGTTCACCAGTAACAACTTTTCTTGCAAGCGTTATAAGCTGGTCAGTTCCTCAAAGAATTTTTTATTCTCCTTGATTATTCGTTCTACTATTGGCCTTGCCTCTCTCCAAGTTATAGCTCTTACTGGCCGTTTTCTTCCAGGTATTTTTATCAATGCAGGCATTTTACCACCTCGTGTGATTGGCTATCCAAATAGCCATTTCCTCTACAGTTGTTTTAGGCCTAACAGCCCAAAAGGCAACATTTAGCTTAGATGTATCTCCAACATCTAACACCTTGCCATTAGCTTCCAAAAACACCATCATCGCATTAAATGCAGTTCTCTTGTTGCCGTCAACAAAAGGGTGCTTCCTTATTATTTCCATTAATAGTGTGGCTGCCTTTTGATTTACACCCCTGGCAGACCCCGCCTTGTAGACGATGAAGTCTAGCTCCGCATCGCTTCTTATTCCTGCATTTGTGAACTCCTTGTTAATGCGGATTAAAGTGTCCTTGGCTAATGTCTCGATTTTTGTCATTTACAAATTTTGTAAATTACAGTATTTAAACCTTGCGCTTGCTTCACTTCTTCAGCAATTTGATAATCTTCTGCGGATCTGCCTTGCCCCTCAGATGGCCCATCACAAAGCCAATTAGCTTTTCAGGAGGGCCTTCATATCGTATCTTTAATCTCTCAATCTCTTTTTTCAATTCCAGTTCAGAAAGTAATTTGTAGCGGGAAATTATAATATCTATGACATCAGGAGTAAGCTCCCTGGTTTCCTTCGCAACATCTTCCAGAATTGTAGGTATTGATTCCTTTACGATTTGGTTGTCTGCCAAGGTCTTAAAAATCGCATCAAATACGTCTTCAGATGGCTCAAACTCAGCTAATTTTAATTTTCTTTTGACTTCTTTAGGCGTCACAACGATTGTTGTAGCAATCTGATTTGAGTTTATGTCCTTGTAAGCGCCAGCAAATTTCAAAAACATCGGCAAATATTCTGAATTTGCCAATTGCTCAACTAAATCATGGCTTAATTTTAATTTATGCAAATTGTATCTTATTTTTTCAGGAGAATCTGGCAATTTAATTTCTGAAATCATTTCTTTGTCAAGCTCGATAACTGGCAAGTCTGTTTCGGGATACATTCTTGCAGAGCCTGGCATCGGCCTCAGGAATTTCGTTTGCATGTCTGGAAGAACATTCCTGACGTGGCCTTCAAGTTTGTTTTTACCTTTTGATTTTACTTCTTCCATCTGCCTTGCAGCTTCAAGCTCAACAATTTTTGGCATCTGCTGCAGTTCCTGCACGCCTTTTAGCTCAACACGCGGATGCCCTTTGATTGAAACATTAACATCTTGCCTGATTGTCCCAATTCCGCGGATGACTTTGCCTGTGCTTCTCAGCAAAGTGCCGATGGTTTCTGCAGTTTCTTTCACTTGCTCTGGAGTCTTGCAATCCGGAGCTGTTGCTATTTCAACAAGCGGAATTCCAAGACGATCGAGACGGAATGTTACGGATTCCGGGGTTTCACCTGTCCTTCTGCCGGCATCCTCTTCCAAAATAACAGTCTGAATGCCGACTTTTCCAAAGCTGGTTTTGATAAAACCATCATAGCCAATCAAAGCTGTTCTCTGGAATCCGCTTGTATTGCTGCCGTCGATAACAGTTTTTCTCATTACCTGCATAACATCTGGATATTTGCAGTTCAGCATCTTTGCAATCAGCAATGCAATGTTGAGGGCTCCTTCATTTATTGGATGCGGAGGCTCTTCATCAAGCTCCACAAGGCAGGTTGTATCATTATAGCCTTCATAGACATAATGCTTTCTCTTTTTCCTTTCAAAAATTGCAGCGGGATCAATTCTGCCAAGCTCGCC
>CAYGXR010000110.1:0-2874 GCA_964354095.1 Candidatus Woesearchaeota archaeon | reverse complement strand
TATCTGCGCAACTCTCAAATCAAGCTTCTCAAAAGGCTCCACAACTCCGATTTTCTCTGCATCAATTTTTTCAAATAAATTTTCTCCTCTTTTGGTAACTGTTCCGACTTTCAGCTTGCCCCATTCCAAATTTTTCAATTTCGACACAGATTCCAAACCTAGCTGCTTGGCTAGCTTCTCTGCAGTTTCAGGTATGAATGGCCATATCAAAGCTGAGATGACGCGCAGGGATTCTGCCAGATTATACAAAACAGTGTTCAAATGCGGGGAGTTTTGTTTTGCAAGCTCCCAGGGCTTTTCATCAGCGACATACTTGTTTGCAATCCTGATGTAAGCAAAAATCTTTTCCAGGGCGTGATGAAATTGTAATTCGGAAATAAGCTCTTCTGTATGCCGTAGAGTATCATCAGCCTGTGATATTAATTCAATATCATCCATGTCTTTCTTTGGTTTTGGCTTTTGTTTTTTAGCTTTTGGAACTTTGCAGTTAGAGAATTTTTCCAGCAATGTCAAAACACGGGCAACAAGGTTTCCAAGTTCGTCAGCAAGCTCTGCATTGTGCCTTTGTATCAATACTTCTTCTGAAAAATTGCCATCTTCACCAAAAGGAACTTCTTTGAATAAGAAATATCTGAAACTATCTACCCCATATTTGTTAATCATTTTCTTTGGGTCTATAACATTGCCCAAAGATTTGGACATTTTTTCACCTTTTACAGTCCACCAGCCATGAGCATAAACAGTCTTGGGTAATTTTATTCCAGCAGATAGTAGCATCGAATGCCAAATGGCTGTGTGAAACCAAAGAATATCTTTTCCTATTAGGTGGATATTTGCTGGCCAGAATTTCTTGAACTTTGCGCCTGATGGCCAGCCTAGTGCCGAAATATAATTAGGAAGTGCATCAAACCAAACCCATGTTGTATGGTGCTTATCAAGTGGGAATGGAACCCCCCAGTTAAATGCTGTCCTTGTAATAGATACGTCTTTAAGCCCTTCGCGAAGAATTCTGCCCCTTATCTCTTCTACTTTGCCTTTTGGCTGTATGAGCTCTGGATTTTTTTCGTAGAGCTCTGCCAGCCTGCCAGCATATTTCGAGAGCCTAAAGAAATAAGTGTCTTCTTCCAGCAATTCTACAATTTTCTTGTGTATTGCGCACTTGCCCTCAACAATTTCTGCGTCTGAGAGATAGTTCTCGCAGTCAACACAGTAATATCCTTTGTATTTGCCCGCATAAATATCGCCATTTGCATTAATTTTTTTGATAAGCTTTTGAACAATTTTTTGATGTTTGGCATCAGTTGTCCTGATAAAATAATCATATGAAATATTTAATGCGCCAAAGAGCTCCCTGTATTTTTGAGCCAACTCATCTGCTAATTCTTTTGGTTTTTTATTGAGTCTTTCTGCAGCTCGCTGTATTTTCAGGCCATGCTCATCAGTTCCAGTCAAAAAGAATGTTTTTTCTCCAAGAGAACGATGCCATCGGGCAAGAACATCAGCAGCTATCGTTGTGTATGCATGCCCTAGATGGGCAACATCGCTGACATAATAGATAGGCGTAGTTACATAAAAGGTTTTTTTATTCCTTTTAGCCGAGCGTTTATTTACCATAACCAAACATTTTATTCCGCAGTTCTATGTTTCTTTTTGCTTCTTTAAGGGCTTTTATCTTTTGCGGATGCTCTATATAAGGTTCTATTAATGTTAACAACTTGTAGAGTTCTTTTTTCCTATTAACTGCAAAATGCCAGTAATTTTGGCGATAAGTATAGCCTTGGCTATTTTTCGTGCCTTGTCTTTTATCAGAATAAGGTGGCCTGCAGTCTACTCTAAGACATAATAATTTTTGCTGTATTTTCTGTAATAGATTCTCATCATAATTTCCTAACGAATATGCAGCCACATTATTTCTAAAAAATATACTGCCTTCAGCGTCAGTAAAGCCAGCCAGAAAAGCTAAAAAAGTCTTTTTGTTTTTGAAAACCCAATCTATCTCCTTATCTAATAGGAAAGAAAAACTTTTGTTTAAACCTACTTGCATTTGCTGCTTTCCATTTTGCAAAGGCTTGCTGACCCAAACCTTTCCATAAGGCTTGAATAATTTAACAAATAGGTCGATTTGTGCTTGTATGGTGCTACCACAATCTACTGAAATAGTTTCGCAACGGTCTTTTCCACAAATTCTAGCGCGCAAGTCTCCTGTTTTGAAGCCGACTAAATAAGCTTTTTCTAAAATATCGCCGCTGAAATTTTTTCGGGGATAAATTATGTGCGCTTCAGATATATTTCTAGTTTTAAATCCGTATTCTCTAATCTTTCTGTATATGGTCGAATGCGCCATACTATAGATTTTGGCTATTTTCCTGTCTGATAACCGTTTCCCAAGGTATAAATTTTCTAATTCCTTTTCGGGAATTTCTTTATACTGCGATCTCGGCTTTATGCCATACAAATGCAATTTTTTCCAAATAGTTGCCGGACAGCAATTTAGCTGTTCGGCTATTTCGTAAGTTGTTAGCTTTTTTCCTTCGTAAAGCTTTCTCAACTTATTTTCAGGAATGTAAAGGTACCTTGCCATACTACTTCTTGACTAACTCCTCAATCAATTTTTCGATTTTAGTGGACATTTTATAGCCCTGCATTTGGCAATACGCTCTAAACTTTTCTAAAATTTTATTATCGATGGTTATGGTTAATTTTGTTTTCATACTAACTAATACATACTAATACATACTTATAAAGGTTTCTATTGCGTGTATAAATCGCGAAGGCTCTCACCTGAAGCTTAAAACACAGATTCGGGCATAAAAGTCTTATGTCGTTGCATTTAAATAGTACTTTTACAATTGATTTGCATGGACAAGAAAATCC
>CAYGXR010000109.1:0-3572 GCA_964354095.1 Candidatus Woesearchaeota archaeon | reverse complement strand
ACAATTTTCGGCCTGCGATTACTATTGCTTTTTGTCATAGTTGCTCTCCACTATTTTTGGCATTGGCTTGGCTAGTTTTCTAGCTATGTAGTTATCTGTTACATCTTGGGCCTTCTTGAGCAATTCAGTAGCATATTCTTCAGTTACGAAATTTGAAGTAATTGGCTGGCTTACGCAATACTTGAGCCTTTCAGTCAGATCAAAAAGCAGTTTTTCAGCCAGGTCTTTGTGAAGGAACTCTTGTACTTCCAAATCCTTTGCTTCTTTTTCGATATATTTGTCAAGACTATTTTTTTCCAAGAAGTATACGAACATTCTGTATGACTCTTGTGCAGTTAGGTTGTCAAATATGCCCATTGCACCTTCTTTTTGCACTAATTTAGGAGCCAGCCCTGCCACAGTCATATATTGCCTAATAAATTTCTCTATCTTGTTGTCGCCTTCGCAAAGTTCATACACGCTTCTGTAAGGTTCTGGGATAACGTCACGTGTAGTTACAGTTTTTGTGCTGGTAATAATTGCTATTGGCAAGCCATCTTCGCCAAATTCCAGCGAAATCTTCTGCTCCAGGGTCTTTGGCTTCTGCGCGTTCTCCAGTAAGTGATTATATTGTGCAGCAGCCTCATTTCTTAATGTGAAGCAAACTTCAGGCGGCACGTTAGCCTCTGCAGCAATCTTTTCAAGCCGTTCGTTGAAAACATCCAATTCTGTAAACTCTGAATCTGGCGTATCATTCTTAACGCCTATCAGAAATAAATCCCACAGGTTGCCAAGACGTTCATATGTATTTTTTGCATCAGGGTCTAAGTTCTTACAACCTTGAAGATAAGCGTATACATTGATATCTTTATTTCCGTTAGCCATTTTAATCTCCTCAAACTGTGATCGCCTTGTTCCACTCTGCCTTGAAAGCAGGCTTCTGCGCTGCCTCTTCTGGGTTCTTTGATATTATCGCAACACCATATTTGTTTTCACGCATTATATCTTCAATGTGCTTCTCTTCATCTACTATCGTCTTTATTTCCTTGCGGACTTTGCGGGAAAACTCCATATCGCCTGCTAATTCAGCATAATGAATCGCCAAGCCCAGCTCACCTTTCTTGTAAAAGTCCATTGCAGCTTTTTGATATAATTCATTTGTCATTTTGACCTTCTGCATCCTCTCGTCTGCGGTAATTCCAGCACTGGCCGATTATATCTGTCCAGTGGTTTTTGCAGTTTTTAGGGTCATTTGGATGGCCCTTTTCAATGTAATCGCCTGTTTTTGGATCATAACCTACACAAGTTTTGCAGTATTTTTCCTGGAATTCTTTTTGCAGTTGTTTAATTCCGTCAAATGCCTTGTTGTCTTCTTTGGTCAATTCCGCACCAATGCCTCTGGCGCTCATTGCCAGAGCTTCGATATCTCTTTTATCATCACTGAGAATTCTCTCTTTCTTTCCATCGGCCCGCCTGACTTTCTTTTCAAGCAAAACCCTGACGTTGTTTTCATCATCGTGATTTGTCATTTTAAGCTCCCTGCACCTTTTCTTCCAGCAAACCTGCCTCTTGCAAAGCTTTTCTGTACGTTTTTCCCTTTCTGTGAAAATAAACTGCAATTCCCCCCAATCTATTATTATCAAAATCTTTTTTCCTCATAGTTTCACCAGATTTTTGGATGATGCTGGCAAGTTCCGTTGTGGCTTGTATTCTATTGTTCTCGTCCGCCCAATAACGTTGGGAAACTTTATCTCGTTCCAGTTCTTTAATCTCATAACCTGCCTTTCTTATGATTAAAATTGGTGAACCTGCATACGCTTTATGCAATCCGTGCAAGTCGTTTTTTATAAAATCGTCATCTTTTAGCTGAGTAATTTCTTTGCTGATTTTTTCAGCCAGCCAATCTACTGCTTTTTTAACATTAGTAGAATTTTCCCAATATCCCTTTGGTATATTTAGAACTAACCAGGGAGTTTCATCTAATTTTAAATCATAATTCTTGGATGATTTATCAGTGAAGCCCCCCTCAGCAAATGCTTGCCAAGGAGAATTACTGTAGTGATTCGACAGTAATCCACTAAGTTTATTTTTATTGAATTCTCTTTCGTCAGGGTATTCGCCAGGATTCTTTTCCTGGTACTCTTTCACAAAAGCTTCAACAACGTATTTTCTATGATTATACTGCTCCCAAAATCCTCTTGGAACTTTGTGCCTAACCCCTCTTCTTCTGTCATTCCAAATCTCAATGCACTCATCTTTATCATAACCTCTAAGCTGCTTTAGCAACTGGGCTTCTTTTTTTGTTACGCGTTTGCGGGCAGGCATTTTAATCTCCTTTTTTAGCAGCATACGTTGAAGCTGCGGTTTCATCTAATGATTCTTCATGCTTCATCTTTCTGAGCAGATATTGCACCCATGGATCCTGGTAAGAGCTTAATTTTGTAGCATCCCCTACCGCACTTTTAGGTTGTGATTGCGCCCTCAGTATAGCATAATTTTGATTTTGGTCATTATCCATTTTAATCTCCTTAAACCTCATCCCAGTTTGTTTTTGGTTTTTTAGGCACCAAGGCTACATAGGGGCTTCCCTGCCGGGTTCTTTCCTGCCCCTGCAAGTTCCTCTCCCTGGCTTCTTTTTCTTCGCTGGTTTCAATGAGCAACACCATTAAGTCCCCTGCTTCTTTGAGTGCCTCGTGGCAATCCTCCAGAGTAATGTATGGTTTTGTGGGTTTATTGTAAGTTTGAATTGTCATTTTATTTCCTGCTCTGCTTTTTGGCGCAATTCTTTGGCTTTTTCCAATAAACCCGCTTTTTCCGCGAAATCAGCAGCATCGCGATAAAGATCTCCGGGGATTGTGGGCAGGCCCGCTTTGTTTGCTTTTACTGCATCCTCGCAAAGTTCTTCTAATTTTTCGACAATTATGCGGTAAAATTTTTGTGCTACTGCGGGAAATCCATTTTTCTCAGCAATTTCTGCAGCATCTCTGCGGTAGCATATTTGATCAGTAACCGTTTTTGCTATAATTGCAGCTCGTTCATAATTTGAAATTGCTCTTTCGACAAAACCTGCTTTAGTGGCGAGCAGAGCTGCATCATGGAACTCGCCCGCAGTTTCATAATTTTCAATGGCTTTTTCTATTAAGCCAGTTTTTTCAGCAATTTTAGCAGCTTCGCGTGGATAGCCTCCTTTTTCAAGAATTTCGATGGCTTTGGTACGATATTCGCGGCCTTTCCCTAATCCATAAACTTCCTCTGCTTTTGAGGCATAGGCTTCTACTATTGACGGAAGCGCCTGTAGACGTCTTTCTAATCTTTCTAAATCTGTATCCGCTATAGCAGCTGCTTTATCTAAAAGGTATGCTTTATCCTTAAGAGATACTATCAAATTTTCTTTATCTAGGCCGTGTATCGCGACAAATATTTCTTCGAGACTTTTTCGTTCGGTTGTCATGTTAATCTCCTAAGCTAATGATGGAATTACCTCATCGAAAAGTGCTGAGATAAGAGGGCGGACATCAACTCCGCTTATGGCCAGCTTGGTCATTTCCATAGCTACAGCTACTAAAACAAATAAAGGACTTATCATTAGTTTT
>CAYGXR010000108.1:0-1983 GCA_964354095.1 Candidatus Woesearchaeota archaeon | reverse complement strand
TAAGTTTTCTGTGTTCACCTAAGAAATAATAAAACTCGGGCTAAGTTTAAGTTTCATTATTGTATTCAATATAGAACCTATAAACTACCTGCAAAGGCCTTTCTTCAAGCATTCATTTTTGTAATAATCGCAATGCCTTGTAATTGGGCATTTGCTGCACCAAGGCTTTACTGGCGTGCAGATGTTTTGCCCGAATAGCACAAAAAGCTCATTCAGGTCAAGCCAATATCTCTTTGGGATAATCTTCACCAGGGCAAGCTCTGTTTTCTCTGGAGTTTTTGTCTTTACAATGCCAATCCTGTTAGAAACTCGATGGACATGAACATCAACAGGTATAGCTGTTATGGATTTGAAGCCATAAGCCATTACAATTGCAGATACTTTCGGGCCTACACCAGGAAGCTCCATCAGCTCTTCCCTTTTGTTGGGAACTTTCCCTTTATATTTTTGGACCAAAATTCTGGAAAGCTCCTTGATTCTCTTGGCTTTGCCTTTGTGAAAGTTAGCCGGCCTTACTAATTTTTGTAATCTCTTTATGGGAGCTTGCGCTATCTGCTGTGGTGTTTTATATGTGGAAAAAAGCTGCTTGACAGCTCTGTCTGTACTTTCATCTCTAGTCCTTGCTGACAAAACAGTCCCCACAAGAAGCTGAAACAGATTTAGATTCTGGTGCCACTCGACTTGCAAAGGTCCTATTGCGGATTTAACACCTGATAAAATTGCGGAAATGTTTTTAACCATCACACTATCAGCGGCGCGATCTTTGCGAAACCTTGGCCCACAAAATAAGTTATTATTGCTGCAATGACACCGATTGCTGCTGTCCTTGCGCCAGTCATTATAACATTATTTCCAACAGATTTAGCTGCATAAGCACCAACTGCAAACAAAAATAATGTGCTAAAAATGACTGATGCTGCGAGATGCGCTATATTTGGTGTTAGGAATGGAATTAGGGGAACAAAACCGCCGCCCATTGTTGCAAGCCAGAACACTATGCCTTCAGATAATGGCTTATGAACTTTCTTTTTTGTTATCTCTTCCCTGATTAGCGCGCCGGAATAGGAGGAAAAGCCCATTGAAACTGCTTCGGCAAGCATTGCTGAGAAGCCTGCAACTAATATTAGGAGATTATTATTTGTAGCACCATATACGCCTGCAATAACTGCTAGTGTTGATATTGTGCCATCAGTTGCACCGAAGATTTCATCGCGAAGCCTTTCTGCCTTTGCTCCCAGCAGCCGCTTGCTGAATGGCATTGCCATTTTACACTCCAAAGACTGCGCTTAACACTACCATTATTGCAATTCCCAAAATCATTATTGCTGTTTGCAGCACAACATGCCTTAGTTTGCTGGCTTCATGCTTTAATTCAGGCATCAGGTCAGCTGCAGCTATGTAAATGAAGCCGCCGGCTGCAAAGGCCAGCAGGAGGGGAAGCTTTGTCTGCAAAGAGCTTGAAAAAAAGAAAACTCCAAGGGCCCCTGCAAATGTTGCTGCAGCAGAGAGCACGTTGTAGCCAATAACTTGAAATCTGGAATAGCCTGCGAGCAATAAAACTGAGAAGTCGCCGATTTCCTGGGGAATTTCATGGAAAAATACTGCCAAGGCAGTGATTATGCCTAAAGGAACGCTGATCAAGAGAGCAGCGGCAATAACAACACCGTCGATTAAATTATGTATTGTGTCCCCTGCAATAATAAGAGGGCCGTAAGGCTTGACTTTTATTTTATGCTCTGTGAAATGATTATCATGGTGGTGATGCCAAACTAATAATCTTTCAGTAATGGAGAAAACAATTAGGCTAGCGAGAACAGCAATCCAGGCATATTCAGCTGGTTGTGCCAATTCTAGGGCCTCTGGCAGTAAATCAAAAAAAGCTGCGCCTAACAAAGCTCCTGCTGCAAATGATATGAAGAAAAATGACATCCTCCTGGCAAATTTCTCTTTCCAAAGCAAAATTATTCCGCCGATTAGACCGAG
>CAYGXR010000107.1:0-4691 GCA_964354095.1 Candidatus Woesearchaeota archaeon | reverse complement strand
AAACTTCTCTGAGGGTAAGCTTTTAATGTCGGTAAACTTGCAAGCCAAGAAACCCTTACAAACCTTAACAGATTCAAAAGTTGCCTTATTTTTTAATAATTGGTGCCAGAAAAAATAGAAAGAAAACAAAAAATGAGTAATATATTGGTTGTTTAAGTGTGTATCCTAAAATACCTAATAGGCCCATGCATCCATAATACCAATTCAATTCGAATTTTGGTTTCATAACACAATTCACCTTATTTCTTCACTAATCTAGCTTTTTTGATCAAATAAGTTCCGTGATCTTCTTTCCAGAATTTTACTGCTTCCTGAATTTCGATTTTTTTCTTGAAGATCGGGCTGTTTATCACAAAAGTTTCGAATTCGCCGCCTTCTCCGCCGATGTGTATGCCGAATTTTGCGTTTAGTTTTTTCAAATCAATCAAGGCTTGCATATCTAAAGCTCTTCCAAGCCAAGTCTGCCCCATGCCTTCTGTGCTGACAGATGCAAAAATAGCTTCAAAGCCTTCCCTTAAAAATTCTGAAATGTAAACTTCAGGCTCAAGGTGCCACAATGGCGCAAGGCTCCTCAAACCCAAGTCGGCACAAACAGTCTCAACCCGATATCGCTGATATTCAGAAGCAACAGCGCCTGAAACAACACCTTCAATCTTGTATTTCTTGATCGCCAATTGTAAAGCTGCTTTCAAATCCTTTAATTCCTCTTCCTTGACACCTCTTGTTTTCTTGAAAATTACTGGAATTCCAAGAGCCTTAGCGTGCAGACTCTTGATTAAATCAATATTAGTCGTGTGAAACATATACGAAGAGGGGTTTTCAGACTTCAATGTTACAAGGCAGGCTATCTCCCGGCCTTGCTGCTTGGCCCTATACATGGCAAATGTACTGTCTTTTCCGCCCGTATAGAGAACTGCAACTTTCATGGTTAATCTGTTTAGTGCAGTAGATATTTAAAGATTATCAATGCGCCGACTGGGATTCGAACCCAGGTCTCCAGCTTGGAAGGCAGGTGTCCTACCACTAGACTATCGGCGCATATTTTTAAAGGTAAATTGTGGTTTTAAAAGTCTGCGCCCGTAGCTCAGTTTGGATAGAGCGACGCACTCCTAAACTAAGGAGTAATGCGTAGGTCGGGTGTTCAAATCATCCCGGGCGCGCTTCTAGAATTAAGCAGAAAAGCTAATCTCTTTTCTTTGGAGCATGGCGTCCATAATATCCCTGCCAAGCTTTGATTTTCTGTGTATTTTTATCTCGCCGCTTCTCGGGACAGAAAGCTTTGTTATTGGCTGGCCAGTTATCTGCAATGTAACAGCGCGAACAGGCCTGCTGAAGTAGAAGCTGATGAATTTCTTGGCTTCCCTGAATTTATATGGCACTGCGCCGATTGCAACTACTTCCTGCCTTCTTTTTGTTTTTATAGGAACAACAACAGTCTGCTCGCCGTATGTGTAGAGCTCAAATTCGAGCTCATTTGTTTCAAAATCCCTGACTTCCATGACAGGCCTTGCCAAGTCTGCTTCTGTCATGCCTGTTGGCACTTTAACTCTCATGGACAGTTCCAAAATGTTAGCAACTCTTCCGTTTTCAATGAAAACTATAGTATCAATAATAGAAGGCATCATTCCAAGCTCTATGCGGCCGATAAACCTCTGAACAGCATCAATAGGCTGTGTTGAATGCACAACTCCAACCAAACCGATTCCGGCAAGCCGCAAGTCAGCATATAACCTAAAATCTTCAGTAACTCTCATTTCATCAAAAATTGTATAATCCGGCCTTGTCAATAACATGACATTGTGAATATCATCCCGGTTTCCAAGGTTTTTTGAATACTGCACTACTTCATCAGGCACCTGCAAATCCCTTGGGCTTTCAATTGTCTTGACAATTTTTCCGAGCTTAAGATAAGATTTTGCGAGGGCCGAGGCAAATGTTGTTTTCCCGCTTCCAGGAGAACCTGAAATCAAGATTCCTGCTGCACCTCTGGCTAATCTTTCATTTAGCTTTGGCGTCAAATTATAATCTTCCAGCTCCAAAGTTACAAGAGGCCTTACTGCAGTCAGCTCCCAGCCGTCTGCAAATGGCGGTTTCGTAATTACAATTCTGTAATTCTTGAACTGCACAATTGTCACGCCAGGATTATTCAATTCAATGAAAGCATTCTGGGAAATCTTTGTCTTTTCTATTATATCTGATGACAATAACCTTATGGCGTGCCCATCTAGTTTTTCATTAGCAGCCTGGACAAAACGCCAGTCTCCTGGCTTTCCTTTTTTCGCCAGGGGAATTGTATTTTCTTTCAGATGAACAGACATTGTATTTTCATCAAAATATTTCTCTATGTCCAACTTGCCGACAGCTTTTGCAGGCAAGGGTGTAAGAAGCATTGTCGGTATGCCCATTGCTTCTGCAACTAATGATTGAACCCTGTCTGCTGTAATCAGAATGCCTTTTTTCTGCACAGCAACGTCTCTGATAATATCATCCATGGCACCGGCTCTGGCGCCTTTTATGTAAGCCTCAACAGGCTTCTGGCCCGCATATTCAAGAAAAATCTTCTTTTCTTCAGCTAATTTTCTTAATTCCTTGATTTCTTCTAATCCAAGAAAGCCTTCAGACTGGTTTGTATTAGCCTGATGTTCTAATTCAGCCAAAACTGCGAGAGGTATAACTATTCTGCCTTTAATTTCTCCCTTCTTTATTAGCTCAGACACCTGTTTTTCTATTAAAACGGACGTGTCCACTACGTATGTTTCTTCCTTGCTCATTTTGTTTTTTAGAGCTAACACAAATGCGAATAAAATTCGCTATCGATTTGCTCTATATGGCATCAAGCTGACCCGCGGGCCCTCTTGACTAGATTGAAGAAAGATTTTGTGGCTTTATAAGCATTTTCAGCTTCCTCTCTCAAAACTGTCGGCAGTGCTGATGCTTTGAACAAAGACAAATATTGGGATGCAAATTCCTTTGACTCTGGGTTATCGGCCAGCTTGCTGCAAACTATTTGCGGGCTGATGATGTTGTTTTCATCTAAATTAAGATAAATTGTAATGAGAATATTTGCTGCATGCATAATATGCTTCATTGCCGCAGTTGGAAATGGCGGATCCCTGTTCAGCAGGTAATCTGCAAGATTCAACTTTGCTTCAACTTCAGCTAGGTTTGGCATTTTGTTTATTTATCGCTTCTGATATTTCAGCAACGAATTTTTTGGTTAGATTAGAATACCTCTTTACAGAATCCAAATCGATTGAAGACATGCTATACTCTCCTGTGCTTAGAATGTACTTGTCTCCTCTTTTGAAACGCACGACAGATTCTGAATCATATTTCTGCACTTCAAGCAATTTTTGCAGTAATTTGAAGTATTTCCCGTCTAGATTATATCTTGGGGCTATTTTCTTGTGATAAATATCTATTTCCGAGACAAAAGTCCGGTTATATTGCTCCAGCCTTTTGTATAAAATCTCAAATTCGAGGAGAGCCTGCATAGCTGACCTTGCAGCATTTATGACGTGGCCTGCAATTGCCAGCAGGAACTTGGTTTCCTGCACCAGTGGGTAGGTAACATAAAGCATGTGGTCTGCCAGCTCACTCTGCTTCCTGGCAGTCTGCAGAAGCTCTTGATATCTCTCCCCCGCCCCTACCACAACACAATGCACCCCATTAAATAAGACATGCGAAGGAATAAAGACTTTTTGTATAAGTGCGGCTGAAAGGTAATCCCTAAACATTAAGCTTCGCCGCAGTTTTTGCTAACCCTGAAGCTTATCAGCATGCTTTTAAACAAAATCAAGAGATAACATTTATGCCTCTGTAGCTCAGTTCGGTAGAGCGATCGTTTCGTAAACGATAGGTCGGCGGTTCAAATCCGCCCGGGGGCACTCCAAATGAAACCTTTCGATGTGCACTGCCATCTGTATGACGAAAGCTTTGATAAAGACAGGGCTAAAATCATAGAGAAAGCAGAGAAAGTCCTTTCTGGAATCGTTGATGTTGGCGAGGATCCTAAATCAAACAGGAAAATACTGGCGCTTTCCAAAAAATATGCGGATTTTATTTTTCCAGGACTAGCAATCCATCCCCAAAAAGTCCATTTACTGACAGACAAAGAAATAAATGATGAGATTAAATTCATCAAGAAACAAAAGAATCTAGTTTGCATAGGGGAATGCGGTTTGGATTATATGTGGGCTAAAAAATCAGGCAAATACGAGGAAACAAAGAAGCGACAACAAGAAACCTTCAAAAAATTTATTGCCTTGGCAAATGAAATGAATTTGCCATTAAACACACACTCACGCTGGGCAGCTCCTGTCGTTGTTAAAATGCTTAAGGAGAATAAGGCAAAAAAAGCAATTTTGCACGGCTTTGTAGCTACAGTTTCTGAAGCAAAAGAGGCGATAAAATTAGGCTATAAAATTACAATCGGCACAAATATTTACCAGTGGACCCAAACAAAAGATTACTTGCAAAACTTACCACTAGACGCTTTTGTATTACAAACAGATGCGCCGGCTTCGGGACCTGAACCCAATAAACGTAATGAGCCTTCAAACATTTCTCTTGTTGTAAAGGAAATTGCCAGGATAAAGAACATTCCTGAAGATAAGATTATTGAAATTACAAATAAGAATGTTAAGGAACTACTCGGACTAGAGTAATCCCTCAACATCAGAATAGCTTTT
>CAYGXR010000106.1:0-3182 GCA_964354095.1 Candidatus Woesearchaeota archaeon | reverse complement strand
TCCAACAAGGAAGATGAAAATAAAAGCAATAATCCTTGCAAACCACCACCAAAACTGCGCGAAATTAGAATAATTTGCAAAGTATTGCAAATCTGTAATGAAATTAGATACCAGCATCATTAGCAAAGCAGTTCCTCGGGTGAAATCTATTTCTGGGAATCTATCCACATATTATTAGCTAACGAAACAATTTAAAAACCATGCATTTAGCCTCTATGTATGAAACTCTTATCACAGGAAGCTATGCCAAAGGAAGCGATTAAAGAGCTCACATTATCTCTACTAAAACTAAAAAATCCAAATCGTGATAAGGTTGAGCTTGCAAAGCTAAAATGGTCGGCGAAGTACAAGTCTAAAATTCCACTAAATTCATCCCTTTTGGAATCTGTTTCCGGCAGAGAACGAGAAAAATTATCTGCGATGTTAAGGACAAAACCAACTAGAACACTATCGGGAGTTTCAACAATTGCAATCATGACAGCACCAATGGGCTGCCCTGGCAAATGCATCTATTGCCCAAGCTCAAAAATTGCTGCTAAATCATATACAGGCTTTGAGCCATCTGCAATGCGCGCACAGCGAAATAATTGGGATTCTTACAAGATTGTGAAAAATCGTTTGGAACAATTGCAGGCAGTCGGCCACAGCACTGCAAAGAATGAGGTCATAATCCAAGGCGGAACTTTCACCTGGCTGCCTTGGGAATACCAGAAGAATTTTATCAAAAGAGCTTTTGATGCTTTCAACAATAAAACTGCGAAGGATTTAGCTGAAGCCCACGAGCTTAATGAGGCTTCCCAAAACCGCGTAGTCTCTTTGATTATAGAAACAAGACCTGACTTCTGCAATAAAAAAGAAATAGAAAGAATGCTTCAGCTTGGGGCAACTCGTGTTGAACTGGGCTTGCAGTCTGTTTATGATAATGTTCTCAAAGAGATTAACAGAGGCCATGATTTGGCAGAAGCTAAAAGAGCGATCGGAGAGCTGAAAGATGCCGGCTTTAAGGTTGACTTGCATGTTATGCTTGGACTTCCAGGCTCGACAAAGAAAAAAGATGTTGAAATGTTCAGAATTCTGTTTGAAGATGAAGATTTGCGGCCAGATGGATTGAAAATTTATCCAACTGCTGTTTTGCCGGATACAAAACTGTTTGATATGTGGAAATCTGGTGAATACGAGCCAATAAATGAGAAATACATAATTGATGTTCTGACAGAAGCAAAGGCAAAATACATTCCTCCTTATGTAAGGATAAAAAGAATAATGAGGGACATTCCTGGAAATCTGATTTCGGCAGGCTATGAAAGATTAAATCTCCGGGAATTTGTGCAAGAGCAATTGCACAAGAGAGGCCTTTCTTGTAGATGTATCAGATGCAGGGAAATTGGCCAGAAATACAAGAATGAGGGAAGGCTGCCAAAAAAAGTTCAGTTGAAAGTTATAGAATATGCTGCTTCAAATGGCAAAGAATTCTTTATTTCTTTTGAGGATCTAGAACAAGACATCCTGCTAGGTTTTGCCAGATTGCGCGTAACAGATAACAATGCATTCTTGAGGGAGTTGCATGTTTATGGAGAATCTGTTCCTTTGAATAAAGCAATAGAAAGTGCAGCACAGCATAAAGGCCTCGGCAAAAAACTGCTGCAGGAATCTGAAAGATTAACAAAAAAGGCAGGCAGAAAAGAGCTTTTAGTCTTGTCTGGAGTTGGAGTCAAGCCATATTATGAGAAACTTGGCTACAAAAGGAAAGGATTTTACATAGCTAAAAGCCTAGCTTAGAATTAGGCTTTTAAATCGAATTTTGGATATACCTATTAGCCCCATCGTCCAGCGGTCAAGGATACAGGGCTTTGGTGTTAAATATTCAAAGAAACCCTGGGACCCCGGTTCGAATCCGGGTGGGGCTATTACATGGGAAATCGTCTCAACAGAATGCGGGGAAAACTTCACAGCGAGAGATTGCGGAAACTGAGGGAAAGGCTGAAGGCAAAGAAAGAAGACTATAGGCTTGAGCTGAAGAGACAGACAGTCCATGCAGCTGGCATTTTGGTTGTGATATTTCTATTGCTGTTTGAAGAAGGCATTGCGATAAAGTTGCTTGCAATCCTTACTGGTCTGGTTCTGATTGGAAACTGGTACCTGAGCAGGCGGGCATTCAGGGCAAAATACACTCACACTCTCATGCATGATTTGGGCCTGCCTTCACACCAGGCAGAGTCGAAAAAAACTGCTGAAGATGCGCAGGGATTTGAGGAAACTGTTATCTGGGGCGTGCTGAGAAATTTCGTCAGGCAAAGGGATAAGGAACCGCTTCTTGCAACTTTCTGGTCTTTGTTCTCTGCGCTTTTAGCTGCGGCAATTTTCGGGATTCAGTTCGCGATTTTAGGCCTGCTTGTACTAAGTATTGGAGATGCTTTTTCAACAATAATCGGGAAGAAGTGGGGCAGGGCAAAAATATTCTGGTGCAAGGACAGAAGTTATGTTGGATTCGTTGCGTTTGCAATCAGCACTTTGATTGCTGCGATAATATTCCTGAAATACTTCCCGCAGTTTGCTGTTTTAAGCCCGCCAACTTTAGTTGTAGCAATGGCGCTTTCAGGCGCCCTGATAGAAACGATTCCTGGAGTTGATGATAACAGCACAATTCCTTTTGGAGTAGCACTAATAATCTGGCTGGCAGCTACATTCTTTTGAAAACAACAACTACTAACTGCTTATTTTGTTATCTCTTTAGGTTTGTAAGCGGCTCTTGGCTTGCAGGAAAGCCTTCAAGACTTAAGGGATTACAGCAGTAGTTTTTAGTAGAATTAAAATTTTACTGGCATTTTACTTCCCTTTAGAAAGCTCTGCTTCTAGGGCTTCTATTTCTTTTTCTAATTTCTTGGCGGTAACCGTTTCCTTTGAAGGTTCCAGGAGGGCGCCGCAGGAAGGGCAGTTGAATTCAGTTTCAAGAGCTTCGTCATAGCTGTACTTGGTCTTGCAGGCGGGGCACTCAAACGCATACTGCCTCTCAGCATCCAGCTCTTTCTTCTTTTTAGTAAGAAGTTTTCGCTTGTACTCAAAGAAAAGCTCCTGGATTCTCGGCTTGTCCAGGCTCCAGTGATAAATATACCACCATTTCTTCTTCGGGTCTGCTTTTTTCACGTAAGTTGCAAGCCTTTTCTCATACAGCTTATACAAAT
>CAYGXR010000105.1:0-1987 GCA_964354095.1 Candidatus Woesearchaeota archaeon | reverse complement strand
AGATTTCCTTGCTGTAATTAATCCTGGCGAGCTTGCCCGGCTTGCTGTTTCAAATCCAAGAATAGATGCCGTCTTTAGAGTGCCATCTATAATCGGCAGGGATTCCACTGAATACAGGAGAAGCAACTTCAATGCCATACTTGCAAATATCGCAAGCCAGAACAAAGTGGCTTATGGCCTTGATTTCTCATATTTCCTAGAAAACTCAGGCTATTCCCTTGCTAAATTGCTGGGGCGAGAGATGCAAAATATCAGGCTTTGCAGGAGAAAAACAAAGATTCTGATGGCATCAATGGCTAAAACAGCAATGGAGCTTCGTCTCCCCGAAAACCTCTCTGCAATGGGAAGGGTTTTGGGCCTCAACAGCCTTCAAAGCAAGGCCGCAGTCTCTTCAGCCATTCAAGATATCATAGTCAGAAAGGAAAAGCGCCGTTCTGGGAAGTTTGTAAGGCCTGGTGTCGAGCTTGTAGAATAGCTTAAATCACTTTCTTGCTACTTTAATTCATGGCACGCACTCTTGTTGAGCTGAAAGTTGGCAGCAATTATGAAATATTGTTAGCAGGAAAACTTGTTCCAGTCACGCCGCTCGGGGAACCCCTGATAGTTGGCAGCTGCTTTCCCCACAACGCAAAACTGCTAAAAGAGCTCGAGGATTCGCTTGATAACTTGCTTGCAATAGAGCCCAAGAATCTGGAAAATCGGAAAATAGGCGTGGTCATAGGAGCGGCAATAAAAGCCGCTGACGAATACAGCCACAAAAGAGAATATCCCGTGCAGTTTTATAGCATAGGATAGTTTTTACTCAATAGAGCTTGCAGATATCTATTTTTTCCTTTTGAAAGCGTAGTTATATGATTCCATCACAAAAAACGCAGGATCAGAATATGGATTGTGCTTTAATGTTTCTTTAATATCCTTTACAAATGCCTTAAGCCTCGGAACAGGCTTGTTTCCTAAAAGGGCGGTATAGACGCAGCCTACATAGGCATTTTCTAGAATTTTTTCCCTTACCCAATCACCCTTTTTATAATCGGTTTGTTTATATTGCGAACTTTGAATATCACATATTTTTTCTAAATTTTCTATTTCTTTTTTAATCTCAGCACTGGTATTAAGGATTGAAAAAATCCTGTTGCCTATCTTATTACCCAGCTTTTCAGCAGTCATGCTTGGTGTTTATGCTTGTGATAATTTATTAAGGATTACTAAAGTATTTACTCCATAGTGAAGAAAAAGGGAAAGGTTTAAATATCTATTTTCTTTAGTATACGATACTGCACAGACTCCGGTTTGGGCAGTAGGCAGGCGTGGGTTTACCTCCTTAGAATTAAGCCCGGCCTGGATGGCCGCACTTAGTTGGGATCAGCTGGTTTCTGTCAGTGGCCAGCCCGCGTCTGCTCCTAATCTGTAAAATGGAAGAAACAAAGCTTGAATTCAAAAATTTCATAAAAGCCCTTGAAAACGAAGGGTACACAAAACCAAAAGGCGAATCAGCCTTTTTGCAGCAGCGTTTTGGCTCCTATGAGATTGATTTTGTTGTACGTATGCAACCGGTGGAAGGTTTTAGGGTTGATGTAAGTGCTTGGTATGTAAAAGATGTTCATGAGCGCTCGATACTTTCAATTAAATTTCGAGATTATAACACTAATAATATAGAAACGGCGCATCGCGAAATTATCTCAGCAATAAAAGAAGTATTTATTCCTCGAAAGATTAAAGAAGTAAAGCTCCCAGAAGAGCTTGAAGCTAAGCTAAAGAAGAAGTAAGCATGGGAACTCGGTACAGTGTACAAGTCTATGTCTTGCTTAAAAATCCCCGGTTTTACGCCAGCGAATTATGCCAACTAGTAGACAAGTTTTGGCCATTATGTGAGAAAGTCACAAGCAAACTTTTGGAATCAGAACAAAGACTTTTTACATATTTTCTGATTAGCAATGCGTTTGAATGGGAAGGTTGGCATGCCGATGAAAAAACTGCTGAATGCATA
>CAYGXR010000104.1:0-5743 GCA_964354095.1 Candidatus Woesearchaeota archaeon | reverse complement strand
GCAATAACATCCAGGGCATTTTCATACGCCCAATTTGTAAATTCATCTAAGTTGCAGTTTTGATTTTTTCTAAACAGGAATTTTTCATCGTCGGTAAACTGGAACCATAATTCTACATTGAATTTATCCTGCAGCCATTTCGTAAAAACCCAGGGCAGCAAATGGCCTATGTGAACAGGCCCGCTAGGACCTCTCCCTGTATAAAGGAAGAACTTGTTTCCTTTTTCATATTCATCTAAGAGCCATTTTAGGTCCCTGTGCGAGAAAAAAATCTTTCTCTTCAGCATGAAATGTAAGTCTTTGGTGTGCTTCTTTATCCTATTGAGAATTTCATCAGTTAGTGGTTCAGTTCCAAATTGTTTTACCAGCTTGGCATAATCTACTTTTCCCGAAACTTCCCAAGGTGTTACTTTAAACTGCTCAGCAGCCTTAGCCATCACATACTTTAAAAACTGTGATTTAAATCCTTTTTTACGGGGCTGTAGTATAACCCGGTTAGTACGGAAGCCTCCAGCGTTAGCCGAACAAGCTTCGGCTTAGACGAGGGCAAGCTTCATATCCCTGTTCGAATCAGGGCAGCCCCACTCATTTTACTAAAATATCAAAAGTATACCTATTTACACGAGGCGCATAACTTCCGAACAGGCGCCAGTCTTTGACTACTACTTTTTTGTTGACGCCTTTTGCAATCTCTAAAATTCTGTCTTTCGCTTTCTCCAATTCATTTTCTTTCGCAAATACAATGAAATGCAACATAGAGTTAACAGAAGCATACTTCAATGCTAAATCCAGAAAATCCCAGTTCTCTTCGGGAAAAGGCATTATTATCCTGTCATATCTTTCCGCAATTTCTGGCAACACATCACGAACATCTCCCTGAATTGCTGTGATGATGTGGCCAACCCTGTTAATCCTTATGTTGTCTTCAGCCAATTTATGCGCGTCAGGGTTAAGCTCAATTGCCCAGATATGGCAGTTTGGCTGGAATTTTGCAATTACCAGCGGATAAGGGCAAACTCCTGAAAACATCACCAGAACTTTTTCATCTCTTTTAACAAGCCGAGCAAGCCTTAGCCTTTCAGTGGATGCTCTCGGGCTGAAATAAACTTTTGATAAATCAATTTTCATAGAAACGCCATGTTCTTTATATGTTGTAACAAAGCGCTTTTCTCCAGTTATTATCTTCAATGGCTGAACCCTTTCTGTTTCAGTTCTTTTACCCTCCTTCTTGGCAACAACCTTGATGTTAGGAAAAGCCCTCTTGATGCTATGCCCAATAACTAATTCGAATTTTTCCAATGCTTTTGGAATCTCCAGAATGCAAATATCGCCTACAATGTCATAACTTTTTATCAGCTCATCAATTTTCTTTTCTGGGATTAAATGCTTCAGCAAATGCTTTAGATTTCCAGGCATAGGCGGGAGTTGTTTCAGATTTCTGTATTCAATTGAAGCTGGAGCAAATTTCTTTTTTAGTGAAGATTCATCAGCTTTCTCATTCAGCGGAAGAAGAACATAGCGCTGTGCAGACCTGCCCATCATCATGCCTGCTGCCAGCCAGCCTTTTTCCTGTAAAAACTGCTTTGCAGTTTCTGCAAGGGCTTTTTTCAGCCTCAGAACTTTTACCATTAGATAAAACTTATAAGAGTGTCATTTTAAGCATTTTCATGTTATATCTCATAGGAATCGGATTGAGCTGGAAGAAACCGTAACATTTAAATAACGATCGTTACTTTAAAATAACATATGTCACCTAAAAATAACATAGATTCGCAATTTTTTGAGAAGCCGACAAGCAGGTTTCAGCTTAGGGAGCTTGCCCGCCTTACAAGACTGTCAACGACAGCAGTAAAGGCAAGGCTAAAACAGCTGCTAGAAGAGAAGATAATCAAAATAGAAAGGGAAAAGCATTACACTTTTTATAAATCAAATTGGAATGCGCCAGAATACAAGTGGGCTAAAAAGTTCTATAATATTAAACAAATATTGGATTCTGGGCTTTTAGAACACCTAGACGAAAAGCTGAACTATCCAGAGGTTGTTGTGCTATTCGGCTCGGCTGCAAAAGGCGAGGATGCAGAAAAAAGCGACGTAGACATATTTGCGTTAGTAACTGTTAAAAGAGAGCCAATGATAGAAACTTATGTTAAAAAAATAAGCCGTCCGATTAGAATCTTAATTATGAATAAAGCGGAGTTTAAATTAGCCAAAAAGAAAAACCTCGAACTGATAAATAATATCTTAAACGGCATTATTTTAAAGGGGTATCTTGAGGTGCTTTAATGTTTGATGAATTTATCAAAAGCGGTGATGTGAAATTATTGGAAATTTTAAAAGCAGAAGGTGTTGCATAATGCTGTATTTAATCGGTCTTGGGCTAAGTTGGAAAGACCTCAGCATGAAAGCCCTGGAAGCGCTCAATATCTGCGAGGAAGTCTATCTTGAAAGTTATACATCTGTTTCAGATTTCACGCCTCTTCAGCTTCAGCGTTTATTGGGAAAGCCAGTTCATATTTTGGACAGAAAGCAGGTTGAGGAAGATATGTTGTTTTTAGGAGATGCAGAAGTCAAGAATGCAGCTTTATTGATTTATGGAGACCCCCTGGCGGCAACAACACATCAGGAAATCCTTCAGCTGGCAAAGAAAAGAAACATTTCTGTAAAAGTTATTCACGCCCCCTCAATTTTTACAGCAGTTGCAGAAACTGGCCTTTCTTTGTATAGGTTTGGAAAAATTGCCTCTGTGCCAATACCGCAGAAAGGCTTTGAGCCTGAATCTTTCTTTGATATTCTAAAGGAAAACCTTTCTGTTGATGCGCACACCTTGTTTTTGCTGGACTTGAAGCCAGATCAGAACAGATTCCTTACAATCCCTGAAGCCATAAAGCAGCTTTTGGAAATAAGCAAAAAACACAAAATTAACATTTTCACAGAAGATTCCCTTGTTATCGGATGTGCAAGGCTTGGTTTTGAAAATCCCATAATAAAAACAGGCAAGGCATCAGAGTTAACAAAAGCAGATTTTGGAAATCCTCCTTTCTGTTTGATTGTTCCAGCAAAGCTAAATCACAAGGAAGAAGAATTCTTGCAAAACAAAGCGGACTAGTCCGCTAGCTTTGCAAAGAAACTTTGCAAAAGATATAAAAACAAAGATTTGTCTATAGAAGCATGCTTAAGCGAGCATTATTGGCTACTGCAGCAGGTTTATCAATCTTACCCGTGGCATTGGCTGCACCAGCATTAACCTTTTCTTCAATTTTCGACCAGCTTATAAAATTTCTCGGACCTCAAGGTGTAGACCTTCTATTTGCCTTCGGGATAGTTACTACTATTTTATACATGGCACTAGCAAATGTAGCCCTATTCCAAAAATCTGCCGCCTCTAAAGCCGGTGGTGCGCTATTTGCTGTTCTTGCTGGCTTAGCAACAGCTTTCTACATATACATAAACAAAATTCCATTCCTCGCAATTATGGGACCTTATCTCTTGCTAATAGTAGCGATATTTCTCGGTTTACTGTTATTATCTGTTGCCAAATCAATGGTTGAAGGCAAGTCATTAGCGAGCATGTTAGGGGTCTATGGTTTAGGAGCTTTTATAATTGGCATTTTAATAATAATGTTATCCCCGGCATTGGCCTGGATTGGTATCTTGATAACAGTCATCGGCGCAATTCTTTTTATAATTGGCGGGGTAAGCTGGATGGTTGGTGCTGGAGGCAATAAAGAGCTTGGTTTCTTTAAGATTACAGAGTCAGAAGCAAGAAGCCAATTGAAAAACCTTCGAAAACAGTTTAAGGAAGATGTAATTGGAGAGGATGAACTGGAGGAAGCCCAAGCAAATCTTACAAAAAAAGCAATTTCTATTCTAAACGAGGTTGTAGAAGAAGTTCAAGTGCGTAATTATCCTGCAGCCATAAGATTACTTGGAGATTTAGGGCCCATTATAACAAATGAGCTTACTGAGACCAAAGAACAGCTTAAAGTTGCCAACGATCTTATGAAATCGCTTAAGTTACAACAAAGAAAAATTTCGCCAACTATGCGTTATTTGATGCCAGGGCAGCTTGATAAAGAAATCACCCAATTAGACGAGAGGCTGGAATCGTTGGATACGTGGCGAATGCAGATTGAAGAGCTCAAAGAGCAATATGAAAACGAAGGCTTGGCAAAAATCAAATTATGTATAGAAGCGTTAGAAATTAATAACATACCCCAATTTGAAGCTCAACTGTCATCTCTGCGCGCGCTGCTAAGTAGGCTTGAGAAAACTGTTTTCGAAGAACTCCAAGTTTCATCACAATACAAGGCGCTAATGAAGGAGCTAGAGAATTTTGATGAAAGAAAAGAGAGAATAGTGGCTGCAGGTATGAATTACGAAAAAGAAATTGAAGAGTATGAAAGATACTTTTTAATAGAGCTAGAAAAACTGAAAAAATTTGTTAGTGTGTGGAACGATTACAAAGGAAAAAAGCTTGCTGATGAATTCATAGTACAAGCTGAAAAAATAATTGAAATAATGGAGAGAAGCACCGGCTTTAGACAAAAATTAAATGACTTAATAAAAATTAAAGAGGACGTACAGGAGCTATCTAATGTTATCAATACTAGCAAAACTGGTTATAGGGGCACATCAGCGCAAGCCCAAGAGGCGGTAGCCCTAATGTATAAATATATAGGCGCACTGGAAAACTTAGTTAAGAGGGAAGAAGAGGTAGAGGAAGAAGAGTAGTTTTTATTACGCCAAAAATTGTTCTATTGGAATCCAGCTGTTATGTGCGTCATAGTCTGGAAGATCTATTACTGCACAGGCATTTTTATCTAGCAATTTGGCCATTTTAAGCGTGTAAGGTTTTTTTGTATTAGAGACACTAACCAATTCTTTCGGTCTGGCTAGTATTCTCATATAGCCTGCATCTTTTGCATCTGCCGGAATGAGTTCGCAGACGTACAGTTTGCTTTTTGCTTCCGAGCAGGCGCTAATTTCTTTTGTAACCTCCTCTAGAGTTTTGGCTATTTTTCCGTGAGCCGCTTCATCTGTTTCTGCTTTCCCAAACTCTAAACTTAGTTTTAGCGTTAGTGCAACAAGATCAGAGTTTGCAATATTTTCCAAAGCTATGCAATCTTTTGGTGCGTGCCGAAAATCTTCGGGCTTAAATTTGCCATTTAAATAACCAATAACTTCAACATATTTCATATCCTCTGTGGTAACTTTGCCTGGATTAAAATCGCGACGGCCAGGCCATACTGGCTTATTGCTCAGCTTAAGCGTTAAGTCTGGTCTAAAGAGATAATTTAAGATTTGTCTAGTATTTACCGGAGGAATATCAACAGCAGGTTTGTAATTATTCGCTACCGACTTTTCTTCTAGAATTAATTTTCGGAGTTCAGCAGTCCAAACCATATTGCCATATTGTTGTGTTAAGCTTAAAAAAGTTGTGCGATTTTATATAATTTTAGCATATAATTTGGCATATTGGCGTAGCAAAATCTTTTATTCTCCAATATCTGTAAAAGCTATATGCCACTAACGTCAATCCAGGAGCTTACCGCATTATCGGGAGACGCAAAGAAGTTTTTGAATAAGAGTGCAGTTGGCTTTTTGGATATGAGACATATACAGAAAGTTAATGAGAAATTCAATCATGCGTCAGCATCAGAAATGTTAATGCCTGCGGAGACTTTTGAGCTTGAAGTAAAGCATAAGATGTCAAATGCTGCGCACGAGATTCTGCAGGCGGTAA
>CAYGXR010000103.1:0-11110 GCA_964354095.1 Candidatus Woesearchaeota archaeon | reverse complement strand
CCATCGATATCTATTGAGGGATAATAGCATTCCAAGGTGGAGAAGCCTGTCTGTGCCTGCCGCGTGCCCATCATCAATGACAGGGCGATTACAACAGCAATGAACATCATAAAGTAAGCTGTGCTTTTAGCCATGGCCATTTATCAGCCTTGTGAATTCTGTAATAAAAGGTTATCTCAAACGTATTATACGTTTGAGGGACAGAAAATTACGAGATTTTCTGTATCTCTATGAGTTTGTTTGCTAAAGTTGCTGCAACGCAAAAGAGAAAGCTAGCAGACCTTAAGAGTTAACATTTAGTTAAAGTTATATATTCTATAAATCTTAGTTAGATGGCCACAATGAGAGACGACTACATCAAGGCAAATGCAGTTTTATTCCTGGTAACATTAGGCTACGGGCTGACAACCGCTTTTCTCTCTGTTTATCTTGCAGACCGCGGTATTTCCCTGATTGGAATCGGCCTGGTATTTGCAATCGGTGCAATAGTCGCAGGACTCCTCAGGGTGCCGATTGGAATAGTTGTTGACTGTCTTGGCAGGAAAAAATTCCTTATTTTGGGGGCAATAGGCTACCCTATCTTTGCCATTGGGCTGATTTATGCGAGCACAGTCGGTCATTATGTTATCTTAAATCTGTTTGTACAGTTTTTTGGTGCAATCTTCTGGACTGCATTTACAGCACATTTCTTTGACATCATGTCGCAGGGAAAGGAGGGCATGGCAATGGCCGGGCGAAATATTGTTTTGTATTCTGCCAGCGCCGCAGCTCCAATTCTGGCAGGAATTATTGCGACGAAATTCGGCTTTGCAAATTTATTTGCAATTGGCGCAGCAATTGCCGCATCTGCAATTTTTGTTGCCTTGACAATAAAAGATTTCAATCACAGGCAAAAACTTTGCTACCGCTCATTACAAACAGAATACAACTGCATCCTGAAGATCAAAGGCCTGGCTTTGATTGCTACGATAATTTTCCTTGTCGACTTCACGTTTGTCTTTTGGGGAATTTTCATGCCAATCTGGCTGCAGCAGCAAGGCATTTCTTTAGAGGCAATTGGCCTGATACTTACAATAAATCTCATCATAGGCGTGCTGATACAAATCCCGCTCGGAAAAGCAATTGATAAATTGCCAGTTCGAAATATCCTGATTCCCGGATTTTTCCTTTTCTGGCTCGGCGGAATGGTTTTCTTTTCTCTCAGAAACTACATTTCATACCTGGCTGGCAGGGTTATGCTTGGAATGGGCTCTGATGCATCATACTGGCCAGCAGTGGGCATGTTTGCAAAATTAACGCCAAAAGCAGACCATGGCGGCGCAGTTGCCCTGATTTTTGGCTTGTCAACAGCATTAAGCGGTGTTGGCGCACTCATCGGCGGAATCTTGACGGCACAGTATGGCATCCCCAAGGTATTATGGGCAGTAAGTTTCATCCCGCTGATTGTTGCAATTTCCCTGTTCTGGTCTGAAACTTTGAAAAAGAAAGGTACGCAATTCCATAAGGCACATCACCACATAGCGCATGTGCCGAGACACTAACTAAGGTTAAGTGTTAAGGTCTGTAAGCTTTAGTTGGACTAGTTTTCTGACATTAAGAGATAACTCCAACAGTATGAGTTGGAGGAATAGAAAAACGTTGCGTTTTTCTATAACAAGCGAGCGAAGCGAGCCAGACAAGATTTTTAAGACTTCCACTTTGTTTGTTTTGGAATGGAAGAAGAAACTCTAGTTCTGATAAAGCCTGATGGCGTCTCTCGCAATCTAATTGGTGAAATAATCTCAAGATTCGAAAAAGCTGGCTTGCAGATTACAGGCCTTAAACTAATTAGGCCGACTGAAGAGCTGGCAAATGCACATTACTTGCTATCTGAAGAATGGGTCAAGGGCATTGCTTCCAAAACAAGAGAGTCGTTTGCGAAGAAAGGCATAACTGTGCAGGAAACAGATATGCAAATTGCAACCCGCGTTCAGAAATGGCTGAAAAATCTGCTGATATCCGGCCCGATTGTCGCAATAGTACTAAGAGGCAATTGCGCTATTGAGATTGTCAGAAAACTGGTTGGCTCTACAGAGCCAAAGCAAGCCGCTTCCGGTACTATCCGCGGCGATTACAGCACAGACAGCTATGACTTGGCAGATTCAGAGAAAAGAGCCATTTGCAATCTGATACACGCTTCCTCATCAATTGAAGAAGCGCAAAGGGAAATTGCAGTCTGGTTCCCTAAAGTTGCTTACTACTGATAACAATGGAACTTTCACTGGAAAATATCGCATATCACTGCTCGTCGTGCCAGACGAAGCCAAATATAGTGATGCGGGAAAAGATTCTGCCATTTTTCAAAGAACACAATGTTGAGAAAGTTCTGGATTTCGGCTGTGGCAGATATCTGAGAGATTCCTTGCTTTTGGCCAAACACAATATTTTTGTTGATGCTGTTGACCTCGAAGAACAAATCAAAAGAATAGAGCCAAAAAAATCCAGGCGCATTCACAGCTTATCAGCAGAAATACCCGATAAAGACTATGATGCTTCATTGTTGAATTTTGTGATCCAGGTTTTGCCGGCGCAAGAACAAAGAACTGAAATTCTGGAGAAAGTTCATAACGCAATTAAAGCCGAAGGTTATCTTGTTTTGTCTGTAAGAAACCCAAAGGATATTCGCCATTCTGTAAAGCCAAAGGGGATTCCATTTAAGGATGGCTTTCTGCTGAAGAAAAATGGTGCCCATACTTTTGTAAAAACTTATGATAAAAAAGAGGTTGAAAGCATCCTGAATTCATTAGATTTAACTACAATTCGCATATTTTCAACTTCAGATTCTTATATAGCCTTAGCGCAAAAATAGAAACCTTTTAAACGCCTTTTTCCAGAAAGATTTGTAGATGGTGATATGCGATGATACGACAACCGATTATAACAGTGATGGGGCATGTTGACCATGGAAAAACCTCTTTGCTGGATTATATCCGCGGCACTGCAGTAGCCGCCAGGGAAGCTGGGGCTATCACACAGCATGTTGGCGCGTCTTCTGTTCCCCTCGATGTAATACAAAAATTATGCGGGCCTCTTCTGGAGAAATTCAAGATCAAGTTTACAATTCCAGGCCTTCTTTTTATCGATACGCCTGGACACGAAGTTTTCACAAATCTGCGAAAGCGCGGCGGAAGTATTGCAGATTTGGCAATTGTGGTAATTGATATTATGCAGGGCGTGCAGCCGCAGACAAAAGAAGCAATTGATTTGCTGAAGAATTCCAAAGTTCCATTTGTTGTTGCTGCAAATAAGATTGATTTAATTGTTGGATGGAAGCCCCACGAGCCGGCTTTTGTTGAGAATTTAAAAAAGCAGATTCAGCTGACAAAGGAGCAGTTTGACAAAAAATTGTATGAATTAGTAGGGCAGATTTCAGAATTAGGTTTTGATTCTGACATTTACACAAAAGTTGATGATTATACTAAACGTGTGGCGATAGTACCTGTTTCCGCAAAAACAGGCGAAGGCGTTGCAGAGCTTTTAGCTCTGTTGACGGGCTTGACGCAGAAATTCCTGGAAAAATCACTGAAAATTGAAGTCAAGGGCCCTGCCAAAGGGACAATTCTGGAAATCAAGGAGGAAAAAGGCCTTGGCACAACTGCAGATGTAATAATTTATGATGGGACTCTAAAGGTGGGGGACACTATTTTAGTTGCAGGCATCGATAAAGTGATTAAAACAAAAGTCAAGGCACTTTTGAGGCCGCTGCCGCTTGTTGAAATCAGGGACGCCAGAAGGCATTTTGAGATTGTAAAGGAAGTTTTTGCCGCAACCGGTGTTAAAGTTGTGGCCCCGGAATTAGAGAGTGCGATTGCCGGCTCGCCATTAACATCTGTGTCAAACGAAAAAGATATTCTTAAATTAGAAAAAGAGCTGAAATCTGAAGTTGAATCAATTCTATTGAAAACGCAGAAGCCAGGCGTCATACTAAAGACGGATGCTCTTGGAAGTCTGGAAGCAATTTCATCTATGCTGGCAAAGAAAAATATTCCAATAGAGATGATGTCAATTGGCACAATCAACAAATCAGATGTGTCTGCAGCCCTTACAAATGTTGCAAAGGCGCCGCTTGTTGCCTTTGTCCTTGGCTTTAATGTGATTGTTGATGAAGATGCAAAACAAACCGCGGAAAAAGAAGGCGTTATTATAATTAATGAAAAAGTAATTTATCATTTGATTGAAAAACTGGAGGCTGCAATTTCTGAAAAGAGGACAAAGCTTGAAGCTGCTGCCCTGGAAGGACTGACCTGGCCAGCAAAATTCCGCATCTTGCCGGGATTTGTTTTCAGGCAGACAAAGCCTGCTGTTTTTGGCGTTGAAGTCATTGCAGGAAAGCTGAAGCCAAAAGTTTCCCTCTTGACGACAGACGGAAGGGAAATTGGAGAACTGAAAAACATAGAAAATGAGGGCCAAAAGCTGGACGAGCTTCCAACAGGACAAAGAGCAGCAATTTCAGTTGATGGCATCACTGTTGGCAGGCAGGTAAAGGAAGGCGATACCTTGTTTGTAGCAGTTGACGAGGAAAGCTTCAGGAGATTAAAGGCCAAGAAAGAGCTGCTCAGCAAAAGTGAAGTTGACTGTCTCAAGGAGATTGCTGAAATTAGAAGAAAAGGAAAGCAGACTTGGGGCTTATAGCAATATTTATAAACTATAGACTATCTATAGAACAATAATGGAAAGGCTAACAACAATCCAGCTTAGGACGCAGGTTAAGAATCAACTTGATAAATTAAAAACAAGACCTCGGGAAACATATGAAGATACTATAAAGCGGCTTATAGAAGAGCTTGAAATAAAAAAACGCAAAGACAAGCAGCTTCTGATTGAAGGCTGCAAAGAAATGGCAAAAGAGAGCCTGAAAATTTGCGAAGAGTTCAAATTTGCAGACGCTGAAGTAGCTGAAAAGTATGGAAATTAAGCGCGGAGATATTTTCCTTGTTAATCTTGAGCCTGTTGCCGGCTCTGAGCAAGGCAAGACCAGGCCTTGTTTAGTCATACAAAACAATGAAAGCAATAAATTCAGCCCTACAACAATAATTGCGCCAATTACAACAAAGGTATTTTCAAAAGAGTACCCGACAAATGTTAATATCGTGGCTGAGGAGTCTGGCTTAAATTTTGATTCAACAATTTTATTTAACCAAATAAGAGCTATTGACAAAACAAGATTACTCAAAAAGCTAAGCTGCCTAAATCCTGCAATCATGCAAAAAGTAAATTTGGCAATAAAAGCAAGCTTGGATTTGGATTAGAAAGCAGGAGTAATTGGGATCTCTAATACCAACTGTTAAAAACTTATCATTTTTTAAAGAAAATATGCAACCAGAAAAACAGAAATCGCTTTTCTGCCAAAACACAATTGACAAGAAGACAGGCGAGACCTGCGGTGCCCAGCTTGATTGCGGGAAATGCCCAAGATGTGACAGGAAACCGCCTTACACGCCTTATGAAACTCTTGAAGATGCCATACTTGATGCAGTAGATAAATCTAAAGAGCCGTTACAGTCTTACGAAATAGCAGACATCATTAAAGAAACAACTACGGAGAAACAAAAGCCTTCTCGCATAGAGATGCAGGTTACCTTGCGCAAACTGGAGGATAGGGTTTACAGGCAACGCGATCCTCGAGGGTCAAGCAAGCAGTACTACTGGCACAAGCCTTTCGAACTGCCAAACCTGGAAGACATGGCAAAGCCGCTGATGGAACAAGTGCACACGCTTGAAAGCTATGCTGAGCAGCGTGGCATAAGCCAAAAGAAAGCAAAAGAAGACCTAGAAAAGCTCATAAGCGGCAAGCGGGCACAAAAAGTCACACCATCAGAAACAGAAGCGCTTTATGCCAAGAACAAAAAAATGTTTCTGGAATATTTTGTCAATGAAAATCCTGGTGCTACTTGCGAGGAATTGGCAAAACTAGCGGAAACTAATGTTCCGTATGCCAGCAAGAGATTGCGCGAGCTCATAACGGAAGGCAAAGTTTATGCAGAAAAGACTCCTGCCAGGCGATGGTTGGGCCCTTACAAATATTACCCTTCGCAAGCCAAATGACTTTTAAGACTTTCACCTCTCTTAATTCGATGCAAAATCCCAGTAAGGAAATACCAAACCTAACAACTGTCAAAGAGCTTGCTGATGCAATAGTCCACAGAATTCCAAAGTTTTCAGTTGGAAACTATAATTTCGAACTGATTTCAAATGGCGGAAACACCGCAGAATATAATGATGATAGCAGAGAAATTTACCTTTATTTCATGAGAGAAGGGCTCAGGGCCTATCTAGGCATAGATCATGGCAAAGGCGGCGTTGCATTTAAATCTGTTGGACACGGCGAATTCAAACAGGAAGTGCTGGAAGATCTTGATGGTAATGTTGAGCACATATTAGACAAAATAAGTCCGGACTCGACCCTTGAATTTGTTATTGGAGCTTCGAAACTGAAAACCCAACAAGCCTGATTTTTCTGGAATCTCTCAGGAATGGTATTAGCAATTCCCTTGCCAAAAGCTGTGCAGTTTTCTCATCTTCAACTGCAGAAGGAAGAGTTTTGGCTTTTGATGTGGTATAAAAGTCCCCATATCTGACTTTAATTGTAATTGTTTTGTATTTTAGTTTTTCTCCCTTTACTTGCTTAATAGTGTCGTTAACTATCTCTGTCAAAGTTTCAAGAATCACTTTCTTGTCTTTTGTATCATGCTCAAAAGTTACTTGCCGCCCGATTGATTTGGCTTCCCACTCCTCAACAATTGGGCTTTCATCAATACCGCGGGCTTCATCATAAAGCAAAGAGCCGAATTTGCCTAACCATTCGATTAATTGCTGCCTTGAGATTTTTCTAATATCTCTTATGATGTGAATATCCAGCTCATTTAGCTTAGCTTTGGTTTTAGGCCCAACTCCCATTAATTCTGAAATATCCAAAGGAGCTAAAAAATCTGAAATGTAATCTTCCCTTACAATTGTCAGGCCATCTGGCTTTTTCAAATCTGCAGCAATTTTAGAAACTAATTTATTAGCTGATATTCCTATTGAACAAGTTAGATTTCTGTTATCTCTCAAGTCTTTTTGAATTTCTAAAGCCAGCTTTCCCGCTTCCTTGTATGTTTTACATCTCTGAGAGATATCCAGGTAGAATTCATCAATCCCGCCGATTTCAAAAGCATCTGCATACTTGCGGAAGATTTTCTGGCATTCTATGGATTCATTGATGTATTTGTCCATATTTACTGGCAAGAAAATACAATTAGGACATTTTCGCCAGGCAATCGAGATTGGCATTCCTGAATGCACGCCAAATTTCCTTGCAGCATAGCTGCAGGTGCTTACAACTCCTCTTCCCTTTCCTTGTTTTGGGTCTGCTCCAATTACGATAGGCTTGCCTTTCAGTTCAGGCTTATCTCTTTCTTCAACAGATGCGTAGAAAGCATCCAAATCGATATGCAAGATGATGCGCATGTTTCTTTTTAGCCGATTGGCTTAAAAAACTTTTATCCCAGGCATAATTATGCAAAGCACTAAAAGCTCTTTTTTCTGCCCAAAATGCGGCGCAATGCTAACAAAGATTCGGGACAAGGATGGCAGCGTTAAAACAAGCTGTCCAAACTGCGACGCGTCGCCAAAAGATAACAATGATTCCAGGGAACAAGAAAAAACATCAGGCCATTACAATTGCAGAGTTGAAACGCAATGGCAAATATTCTGGCAGATCTGTTTGCATCCTGGCGCCGAGTCAAAGCGCCTTGTAGAATATGCAGGTTACAGCCATGAAACAACAAGGATAGGAACAATTGCGCTTGAGGAAAAGGGTTTTGTTGGACATCAGGTGGGCAAGCGCGGCGCACGCGAATATTTTCCCCTGATGAATGAAAAAGAACTTCGCGATTATATGCTGATACTGGAAAAACCCCAGACAATTGAAGATATTGTTAGAGCAACAGATTCCATTGCTAGCATCACAAGCAAGCGCCTGGACGAACTTGAAGCCAGGGGACTTCTCTACAGCAAAACAATTGATGAAATGGGCACAAAGCGCTATCTTGCTGCCGGCAGGGATTATAGCCTGCAATTAAGAAAAGATTAAATATTCGATTTCCTTGCTTACATTGCTTATGAAAGGTAATACCCCTCCTCCGCCAAGAGAACCGACCCCAATTCGCAAAAAACCTGTAAAGCCTGAAAAGGATGATTTTAACGTGTATGACTCTCTTATTAGCAAGCTGGACAAGATTACTGGTCTTCTAAACGTGCTCAAACAATCGAAAGAAAGTTTCGAGAGCACCATGGCTAAATTCAACAAAGTTGATTCTTCCACAACAAACCAGCAAGGTCCTTGTTTAGATGCTATTTTTGCGGGCGAAAGTGCAAAAATAATGTTATACGAAAAACAGCGAGATGAAATATTGAGAGGTGCGCCTTCGGATGTTATGAAAGAATATGAAGGTAAAATCAAACCTGCTGAAGAAATTATATTGGAGTCTTATTGTAAAGTCATAAACAAATACTGTCCACGGTAAGATTAATTATTGTCTAAACTTTCCTCTGAATTTTGCTCTTTCCTTCTGTTTCTGCTCCTTAATGTAAAGCAGTCTTCTCAAATCAGAAACTTCTTTTTCTGTTAGGAATTTCCATTTCCCAATTGGCAAGTCCTTAAGCTCAAGCTCGCCAATCTGGGTTCGCTTTAAAGTTAAAACGGGATGGCCTACAGCCTCGCACATTCTTCTAATTTCCCTCTTCCTGCCTTCTGAAATTCTGATTACAATTATAGAATAATCTACGCCGCGCCCCAGAATACGAACTGTTGCAGGCTTTGTCCTGTATCTTTCTGTCAGGCCTGGCTCCCTGACTGTTACCCAAACTCCTTTAGTCAATTTCCACACAGCTTCATCAGAAATCCTGCCTTCTATTTTTGCGATGTAAACTTTTTTTATGTGATATCTTGGATGTGTCAGCTTTAGCGCAAAATCACCTTCATTTGTAAAAAGCAAAAGGCCTTCTGTGTTTAAATCAAGCCTGCCAACATTA
This sequence comes from Candidatus Woesearchaeota archaeon, assembly GCA_964354095.1. Taxonomy (GTDB): domain Archaea; phylum Nanobdellota; class Nanobdellia; order UBA10117; family UBA10117; genus CAYGXM01. The sequence continues at coordinate 2,056 of CAYGXR010000103.1, read as the reverse complement.
AATAGGCTGTTGAATTCTGCATCTGTTAACTTATTGTTATCTGTTGATGGCTGTTTTAACAAGTCGTAGGCAAGTGGCCTCTTTCTGGCGTCAGACTTGGCAACGAGATAGCCCACAGGCTTGTTCAGCATAAGATAAATTTTCTTCTTAATCGGCTCTAATTTCTGCCCTGAGACTTCAACTTTGTCTTTTGCTGTATCTGCTCTATCACCGAGCTTTGCAACTTTCCCGTTAATTTTCACGCTTCCCGCTTTGATGAGCTCTTCGGCCTTGCGCCTTGATGATGCGAGGCCCGCCCTTGCAAGAAAGATTTGCAGTCTGATGTTCATAGATATGCTCTAAGATGAGGCTATAAAAGTGTTATTTCTTGCTCTTTTCTTTTTTGGCTGAGATGATTTTCACTTCTTCCGAATCTATGTTGATTTTAATTTTTTCTACTTCAGTCAAAAATTGTGGATTTGAAATCTTTCGCAACTCTTCGGTTGCTATTTTGCGAAGGATTCTGACTTTATTTGCGCGCGGGCTATCGCCACTCGCACCAATCTTTTCCGCGATCCTTATAGCTTCATCATTGTCTTTCAAGCCTTGCGCGAGATTGCCTAGTTCGCCTTCGAGGTACCCTATTGTTGTCAATGAATTGGATACCCCTAAAAGATTACCTACTCCCTTGTAAAGTTCGATTGCTTTTTCGGCATATTCTTTGGCTTTTGAAAATTTTCCGATACCAACATAGCCAGCGGCCAAGTTGCTTAAAGTATTTGTTTTTAAATATAAATCATCAATAGTATCTGCGAGTTTCAGACTTTCCTCAAAATACCCAACCGCTTTACTGCACTCCGCGATAGCTTCTGGCGACGATGCCCCTAACAAATCACCCTTTCTTATGTGCCCATAACCAATACTAGAAAGAGCCTTTATTTTCTTTCTTTTATCGTTAGTAGTTGCAAGAATTGTTTCAAAACATGTCCGCGCCTCATCAAAGTGACACTGCCGGTTTAAGGCGACACCTCTGGTGTAAAGGGCATCAGTATGTAAACCGGTTTCACCCAATTCAGAAAATAGTTTGCCCGCTTTTTCCAGTTCAACTAATGCTTCATCAAGTCGCCCGCCAGATACGTATGTCTTGCCCCTCATTAGTTTTGCAACCGCTTGTCGCTTAGTATCATTTCCTGCCAAGGCAAGCTTTTCCAGTCTGTCAGTGTCTGCTTCTTGCTGGCTAAGACTTAATTGGTAAAAACCTAATTCAACAACTTTTTCCAAACTATCTCCCTTTTCTTTGTTATCTGTTGTGACTTCCACTAATTTGCTGTACCACTCCAAACCTCTTATCAAATCAGCATTTTTCAATGCAAACTCTGCAGCAGTTTTCGCCCACTTTGCAGCTTTGTCTTTTTCTTCAGTCTTTGAGTACAAATCAGACAAAACTCCTGCAAATTTATCAATATTATCCTTGTTTACAGCTTCAATTGCATTTGCAACAGCAAGATATGTTTGCTCATCCGTTATTTCTTCTGCCACCTTGCCTGCAAGTTTTCTTGTTGCAACTCTGTCATCAACAAGCAACCTTTTGCCTTGCAATTCAATGTAAGCATTGACAAAATCTGCAGTGTTCAGGCCTGAAGCTTTTTGCAATGCACTTCCTGTCGCGCCAAGAGCTGCCAATTGCAAAACCTTTTTAGCATTTTCACTAATGTGCGGCAAAACATCATATACCGACTGCGAAGATTTTATTTCGGCAGTTTCGCAGAGTTTTTCCTCCTTAAGTTTGTCGATAATGTTTTGCAAATCTTTGTTGTCTGGTTCATCGTTTATGTTATCGGCGTGGTACACGCCAACCAGCATAAATTTATCCTTGGCATTTCTAGCAATGTGATATAAATCCTGAATTGTGGCGGAGTCCAAGTCTTCCAGATTGTCAAGATAAAGCAAAATCTTTTTTTCCTTTGCAAGATTTTCTATTGCATCAAGTGCTTTCCAGCGCCTCTGCTCACGAAGCTGTTTGATTGTGTTGATATCATGCTCGCCGGTGTACTTTTGCGTGTCGAAGAGGTTTTCT
>CAYGXR010000102.1:0-5862 GCA_964354095.1 Candidatus Woesearchaeota archaeon | reverse complement strand
GTATCGCCATTAATTGGTTAATTGCTAATCAGCGGCTCTTTTCTTTTAGGTCAATGGGACAGTATACTTAACCTCTTTTTTCTTCTTTCTTGAGAAGAACCAGATTAACATTAAAATCAGTAAAAATATCAATAATGTTTGTACTGGATAACTTGAGGCAACTGCTGCCACAGATACAGGCTTTTCAAAGATACTGACAGTCAGGTGTGCTTTGCCCGAGTTAATTGCGTTTAATGCGATGCGAACGTCGGCAACATCGTCCCCAGTCACATCAACATCATCATGCTCATAAACACCTAACCTGAGGGCGGCTACCTTTGATTCTACCCGCAAGTCTGCAAAGTTATCGGCAAGCTGCAGAAGTGTGACTGTATGGTTAACTTCCTCATAAGTGAATATCCAGATTTCGTTAACGCTGCCGTTGTATTTGTATACAGATGCGAATTTGAAATTTCCTATGTAATAGGGCCCGCGCGCAGCTCCAGTTGCAACAATTGTGGCGTTTGTGCCGTTCTCGTAGGCAAATCCGCCTCCTCCACCACCGCCACCAGGTCCAGGAGGTATTATTATTGGTGCTGAGGCGGTTGTAAAGTTATAATATCCTGATGTTGCGCAGTTTCCATACTGGTCGCACGATGTTACATTGAAGAAGTATGTCGTGTCAGCGGACAAGCCTGCTAGCCGGAGGTTGTGCGCCAGAACAAAAGTCATATTAGCTGTGCTGCTGCCTAATGCCAAAGTCGTGCCGTATTCCACTGTTGCATTTGCAAGCTCATCAGTGTTCCAAAGAATTTGCGCACTATCATAAGTAACAGACTGTACGATAACATTGCTTATTGCTGGCGGGGCGAGGTCAGGCAGCGTTTTGTTAGTGTTGCTGACATTAGTTGTGTTGATATTGCCGTCCATGTCCTTGGTGTTTATCGTTATGGTGTAAGTCGCATTCGAAATTAGCGCAGTTGCATTGTAGAAATTATTTGATGTGTTTGCTATGTTAATCCCATTCAGGTAGATTATAGCCTGGCTGAAATCTGCATCTGATGGGTTTGTCCAGGTCCAGTATATCCAGGTTTCGCCCTGAGATGGGCTTTGCAGATTTGTTGCAGCATGTGGCGGCGTTATATCTACCGCAGTTGTGAAATTATGCGGGCCGCTTGTGTTACAGTTGCCGATTGCATCGCAAGAAGTGATATTATAATAATAAATTGTGTTTTGCGCCAAACCCGTTATGAAAATTGTGTGATTCAACACAAATGTGCTGTTCGTTGCAGGCGTGCCTAGGCTTAAGCCTGTGCCGTAGTTGATTGTTGAGCTGGCCAGCTCGTTCGTTTTCCAGAATACATTGGCGGTTGTTGCTGTAGCTGTGCTGTTAACGCTGCTTATCGCTGGTGGTGTCGTGTCAACGGAGAAGCTGCCCAAGTAGTAAGTGTTGTTATTTCCTGATGAGTCTGAGACAGTCATGTTTAAGGTGTAATTGCCATCAGGCAATCCTGCTGGAATAGTAAAGTTTAACGGGAGTTCGGAAGAGTTGTTTACCTGGGTTGGACCCTGGGTCATAGCTGTTGTTCCGTCGCTATAGTATAAGTTGAAAGTTATATTTATTGGGTATTCGCTGCTTGTAAAGTTAGTGATTATGTTCTGTGAACTTCCGTTGTTAGTAAACGGCATTGTCGGATAGCTCGTAATGTTTGTAATCGAAGGAGGCGTCACATCATTTATTATGAAGTAAGTCGTGCCTGTGTTTGAATTTCCGGACGTGTCATTTGCAAATATCGTAATGTTATACCTGCCTGCCAGGCTTGTGTCATTAAACAACAAGCTGTTGAAAATCTGCGTATTATCTATCTCTATAAGTGTGAAATTAGCAGAAGTTCCATTCGGGTAAGTTACTTGCGCGATTACCGTATAAACAGAGTCATAATAGGGATCGGTTACGTTTGCGGTTATGTTAACTGCTTGTGACTGGTTGTAATTTGTCCCCGCTGCTGGCTGTATGTTGCTAATGCTTGGTGCAGTTACATCATTGATTGTAAAGTTGCTTGTAGTTGTGTTGGAATTTCCGCTTATATCTGTCGCATTAAATAATATTGTGTAAATTCCTGGATAAGTTGTATTGGCAAAGTTGTAAGTATAATACCATTGAGTGCCATTATACGTAAGGTTTACAAGCTGGCTTGTGGCATCCCAGCTAACGAGCGCGGTTACTGTTGAATTTTCATTTACTCCTATGACAAAAGGTATTGTTTGTGTTTGGTTGTACTGGCTTCCTGCCGCAGGTCTTGTTGCAGAATCGTAAAACTGCGGCGGCGTTATATCTAGCGGTGCGGTATAGTTTATAACAACAGTCCAATTAGCAGGTGCAAAGGCGCATTGGCTTGCATTATCGCAGGCATAGCAGCTCCAGAGTATGGTTTTATTACTTAGATTTGTTCTAGTGAACGTAGTTTGGTTTGAAGTTCCCGTAACTGTATTTGTTCCATTTGCCTGCCAGCTTCCTGAATAATTCCAGTAGAATGTCATATTTTTCAACTGTGTATTGTCTGTTGCATTGCATGTAAAATTAACATTATTGCTTGTTGTAATATTTCCATTTGATGGAGAAATTAGAGTTGTTGTCGGAGCAGTTAGGTCTATGTAAAGATATCTCAAATCCGTCTGGTTGGCATTGCTGTCCGTGTCCTTGGCAAAACCCTGATACGTGTAAGTGCCTGCAGTCAAGTTGCTCTGGTTTGTGTAGAATGCCCACTTGTCCGCGTCATATTTGTTAAAGTTTGAATAATAGAATTGTTTGATTTCATCTGCTGACAAGCTCCTGTTGTAAATTCGAACTTCATCAATTGTGCCGTTAAAGTATCTATAAGGATTATTAGAAGAGTCCAGCTCATTACCAATTGTAAGACGGTCATTCGGCGCATTGGGCACGCTTGCGCTTGTTGATGCTGTCTGGACGCCATTCACATAGAAATATACTGTTCCGCCCCTTCTCGTCATGACGACATGATACCATATATTTGCTGAAGCGAATGTATAGCCGCTGTTGATATACGTAACGGAACCATACAATCCTGTCAATATGCTTCCTGAACCTCCTGCACCATTGCTTATTCCAAAGCCGTATCCTGCCGCATTATTTCCGTTGTATATGGTACAAACATTGCTCTGCGGCAGAAGCGCAGGTTTTATCCATGCAGAGATTGCCCAATTATCCACGACGCTCGTGGCCCGGCCGGAGCAATTGATATAATCATTACTTCCATCAAATGCGTATGCGCCTCCATATTTTCCGGAGGACGTATACGCCGCGCCGCCAAGAATAGTCCCGTTTTTTCCATTCCTGCTCACATCCGCTGCTTTAGTTGTATTTTCTCCCAGCGCAGCAACATTGTCGAGGTTCATCAGCAGCACTAGCGAATCATTATAGAACGTGTAATTAGTTCCGTTCCAGTTCCACTTGAATTCGTTTAGGCCAGAGGTGTTAGTTGCCGAGATATTTGCGATTATTGAGGTGTTTGATGTTATCGTGCCGTTTGCGGGCGTCGGGTCCACGAAGGCTATTCCAGGACGCGTCTTATTATGTACCGCAAACTTTGTTTCATCATCAACCAATAATGTATTTGGGTCATCAGAAACTGTTGTTTTGCTGCCGAAGGTGACATTTGCCTGGTTTGATACAACAGCACCATCAGGTAATCCTGAACCGACCCTTACCCTGAACGTAACATTAGTAGAATTGCCAACTCCCAGACTGGTTATATTCACAGTGATGGCGCCAAGATTAGTAACATCAAAGTCTCCTGCATCAGCATCAGCGGTATCTGTCAGGGAAATTCCATTTGCCTTCATCGAGCCGGCAATATACGATGTATTTTGGGGTATTAAATCCACAATAGTTAGATTGCTTGAAGTGTTCCCTACATTAAATACAGTGATTCTGTAGGTTATATCATCTCCAAATAATACATTGCCGCCGTTCTCGTCGGTGTATGTTTTATACATATCAAGATCTTCATAATAGAATGGTTTTTGTGCTGATAATCTGAAAGGAGTATTGAAAAGAACATTATTTGGGTTTGTCCCTCCTGACATTGTGTTTAAATTTTCCCATACAATCTTATACAATCCAACACTTGTTACGTTTACGCTTAACGATTCCCTATCAGGATAATCTCCAGAAGGATCATTATTTGCAACAAGAAGAGTTCCATTGGGAAGATATAACTTGTATCTTACCTGCGTTATTGCGGGCGAGCCTGGAGAGGAAGCATCATTAGCATAATCAGCATCGTCATCCTCCAATGTAAAATTAGAAATTCCTTCAGGCACATCCATTAAAAATGAAAAGTTCTCCCCCGACTCAAAGAAGGTTGTATTCACGCCAGCGCCGCAGCCGGGGAAAGGGGAACAGCCAGCTGAAATATAATCATTATCAGAGCCAATGAACTGGAAGTCTGTCGCGGGATAGAAAACCGCGCCTTCCATTGGTGTAAATACCTTGAATGCATTTAACTGTGTTGCTGAGGGGTTATTTAAAGACACATCTACTCTGTAATAATAATTGCCGTCCGGACCTATAGCAGATGGGGAATGGGTTTGGTTTATTAGTGTACTGTAATTCATATTTGAGAACTCTGCAGAAGATTTATTTACCAATAATGTTGTTCTTGAGAAGTTAATGCTGGGATCAGCGTACACAAGGTAGGTCATATTATATACTGTTGCGCCGCTGTGATAATCAAAGTTACCAGTATTATCGCCATCATAAAGTTTAACAATAACGTCTGTTGTGTTAGCATCAAAGATTAAAAATATTGAAATATTTGTTGAAGGCACTGTTGTCATGCCTGTGCCCGCTATTGCAAGGAATCTGCCGTCATTCAAATCAGCTGTCGGGAATCCTGTCCAGTTTCCGCCATTACCCATGATTCCAAATCCTTCTGGCTGTGCAATGTTAAGCGGAGCATATTCTGCAAATGCCGCTTCAGAATCCTCCGGGGTTAGGGTTAATGTATATTCTTGCCCAGGGGTTATATCCATAACATACTCCCAACCGCTTTCATGGATATTAATTTCTGGATTTGGCGCAACAGCCAATCCAGTTAACGGACTTGCGCCAGAAGAAGGCTTGTATACGCATTCTTTGGCTACAGAGTCCCAATTTTTGCATTTGTACAAAGCAGTTCCTTTTGCTGCATCAATAGTCACAGTTGCTTCTGTGAAGTCAAAATCTGTAGGATCTATGGCATAAATTTCAACAAAGCCTTCTGGTTCGGGTATATCATCGATCCTGATGAGCTGCGGAACATCTGCTGTTATAGATACGGGCTGGAATTCTATTTTTGAAATAGGCCCGCTTGCAGTCGTAATAGTAATTTTGTAAGTTCCTATCGGCAGATATAGGTTATTTGAAGTTGTGACGCCCGGTTTGCTGTAGCCAATTTGCATTTCTTGCGTTTCCACATTTTCAAGAGTGATGGTTGCACTAATAATATTATTATTGGCATTTCTTATTTCAGGCGAGAAAAGGATAGTTTCTGAAGGCTTTTGTATTTGCTCTATAGTGGGCTGTTCTTCGAGCATAGGCTCTTCAACACTAAAATCGGCAAGATTGAATGTGGCCAAGCCGGGCATGTTTGCTTTCAGGAAGGAAATGGCTAGAACTATGATTATCAAGACGAACAGGATTTTTTTTATAGCATTATCAGGCCTCGATGAATGTTTTCTCGCCAAGATCCACAACCTCCCTCACTTTGAATTGAACATTTAGAGAATCAAAGATATCAATAGTAGGTTTCAAATTCCACGCGGGGACAGAAATGCATCCTTTTCCTAATCTTTGGCAGCCGTATTTCTGCACCGCACCGA
>CAYGXR010000101.1:0-5038 GCA_964354095.1 Candidatus Woesearchaeota archaeon | reverse complement strand
TGTATTGCCATTGCTATTGCGCCAATCAGCACTAAGATGAAGGCTATTACCCAAAATATTATGCTGATCCAGCTAACAGCAGTTGCAATGCTAGGCACTTGTGTTCCAACTGGCTCTAGTACAGATGCAAGAATCAAGAATACCGCACCTGATGCGATGTATCCAAGTTCTTTCTTTAGTGCATCTACATAGCCGCTAAATTTTAGCAGCGCTAGGCCCACTAAGACGCCTACTCCTAATCCAATTGTACCTTCTAAAAAGGCCATTTTTTTATGCCTCCTTCAGTTACCTAAAGGATAAATCCACTATAGGTGCAGAGATATATAACGCTGTTTCATTACTCTCGGATAAATAACGGAATATGGCTAATTGAGTAATTTGCCGTTAAAAGGTCTTATTTCAGGCTAAAATTAAAAATAAGAGAAAAAGAACAAAATTATTTCCTAATCAGTTCCATTGCCGCCCAAAGCCCGCCTATTATTATGAAAATAAAGGCTATGAGCTCCCAGGCGAAGGTCAGCCATTGTGCCGCAGGAGATAACATCTTTGTTGCAAAGGTTCCCGCATTCCAGGCTATGTCTATTACATAGAACATCACGCCTGCTGCAAGGAATCCAGCTGGCTTGGGTATCATGTGCAGAATGCCAGCGTATCGCAACAACACAAGTACTGCAGCTAGGCCGATTGCCCAGCCCCAGGGGGTTGCAAGTATTGCTTCGATTGCCATGTCAATAATTGACTTAATTTAATAATATATAAGATTGTGTCACACCTAAGAGGTTTTACTTAAGGGACTTCCTTCTAAACACCAAATGGCCAAAATTAACAACCAAATCAAAATCCAAGTCTTTCAATTGCAAGGGAACATCACAGGCACCAAAGTTGCTTCCTGCCCAGATGTAAAGCTGTACTTTCTTGTTGTTATTAACTCTTAATTTCTTATTTAGTTCGTCCAAGATTTCAGCAGCATAAAGCTTTAGCCCGTCTGGAAGCTGTAAACAAACCTTAGGACTTTTCACTTTTAGTGTTGCAATTTCAGCTGCAACCTTGTCCAGCTCCAAATCATAATCCAAATCCATAATTGTATGGTAGAGTAAACACTTTTAAAGCCTTTGCTCTTTTTGCTGCTATGAAAGAAATAACAAAAGAAAGACTGGAAAAGGAATTTAGCAGGATGAAAAGAGCTCTGGAGATAATTAAAATTAAATCCAAAACAAAGGAAGCCTCTGAATTGCTGGATTTGGCAACAAGATATTATAATGATGCAAAATATTTCCAGGAAAAGGGAGACTGGGCAACTGCTTTCGGTGCCTTGAATTACGCTTTCGGCCTGCTTGATGGCGGAGCCAAGCTGAAACTGTTTGATGTTTCCAAGGCTAAAGATTTGTTTATTGTAGATTAGAAATTTAGTTATCTTTTATGGGCTTGAGCGCAACAGCGCGAAACCCATGTCACCCCGGGTTTGAGAAGCCGAAAGACCTGTTTATTGTGGACTAGAAAGCTTTATTTTACTATATGTTCTTTATAGAGCCATGACAATCTGGCAAACCCTGGTGGGCCTAGAGCTGGGGTATGCAGACCAATATTTCGAGAGCATAAAAGAAGTTGCTGATTTTATCAGGCATAGGCAGGAATATTTTGAAGACAAGGTTGAGGACCGTGATACATTCTGGCTTGTTACGGAAGACCGGCTTGGCAGTTTCTATGTGCATTTCATACCAAAAGAGCTCTGGCCTATTTTCAGGCAGGCTCAGATAAAAGAGCCACAGGAGCAGAAACTGCTGGAGGAAAACTCATTTCTACTAAGGCAGTTCAGAAGAGCAGACGTCAGGTTTATTGTTTACGGAGTTCCGAAGAGCAAGATAAAGTTATAACTGACTTTTGTTATCTCTTTAGGGTTTGTTAGGCTTAAGCCGCTCATGCTACCTCGCAAAGAAACATTTTACAGACTTTAAGGGTTTTACAAAGCAGAGTTTTAGCTTATTTTTTAGATATCTGCCACAATAAGTTAAAATATCTTCTATACGTATCTGCAAGCTCCTTGTTTTCTATTATCACGGCAACTGGAGGTTCTATCCAGAGAATTATTGCAACTGAATCTCCGTAAATGTTGGTTGCTGCAGGGCCACAATATTCCTTTGGCAGATATTTCACCTGGGAATTTACCTGTTCGTGCCTTTTTACTTCGCGCTTGTCAGTCTCATTAAAGATGAGTTTTGTTTTAATTCCTGCGCGGACTCTTTTCTTTGTGTGTTGTATGTCGTACCATTTTAGCATGCTGAAATATTTTGTTGAGGCCCCATAAACTAGAACATCCTTCCCTTTCTGGACTTGATCATCAAATACAGTTGTCAAACCACCCTTTCCATAATAAACCCTAGCACTTTGTTTGTACTCGCCTGCTTTCTGCAGTTCTATAAGCTTTGGCACTTCGGCTTCCGCAAGAATTTTTTTCTCCTCAATTATTCTGAGTATTCTATCTGGAGATTCTGCAACGAAAATCCTGTGCTTTCCTTTGTTTATTACACTAACAAGACCTTTTTGTATCAGCCTTTCCAGAGCATCGTATACATTCCTTCTATGAACGCCGCTGATTTTTGTAATCCTGCCGGCCTGGGCGCTTGTAGATTTTAGCAATGCCACATACACCTTGGATTCATTTCTGGTCATTCCGAGTTCTTCAAACACGCCCATGCTTGCCATGATATTTTTTGCATGTTTAAGCTATATATAATTTGTGGTGGTGAAAGTAGCCACATTTCTATTTCTACTTCTTTTGCGATTTTTCAGAAATGGAGATGATGAAAATGGAAATTGCAAAAACATTGCAAAAGATTTTGAAAAATACGATTGTAGAAGCGAGCCTGGACAAAACCAGGCCCGTGGACTATTTAGTCCGTAAAACCGAAGAAGCCTGGGCTGCAGACTTGACAGCAAGAAGACCAGCCCCAGCATACAGAGAAGCGCTTGATGGCGAGCCGATTTACAAGGGCACAGACTTGGATTTGTTCACTGTAATGAACGCCCTTGCGCAGAGAGAAGCGGTCATCAATATACCGAGCTATGAAAACATGCGCGCGACAAAAATAAGACCAGACCAGAGAGTAATCTCAAAGCGCAACAGGCACGGCCAAGTATATGGCATAACATCAAATGCAGACGTGCACTCTTTTTCTGCAAAGGTAAAGGACTACAATGTAGTTCAGCTTTTGCCTGGAGGAAGAGAGGAAGTCGGTGCTTTCAGGAACTTTACTCTTGTAGACCCGACTGGCCACATGTATGACGGCTGGCACAGAGTAGAGTTTAATGCGACGCCTGAAGAACAAAAGTTTTTCAGAGAACGCGGGCTGGAAATAGTGCCGAACCTGATAGAAATAAACAACTTTGTGCACCCGAACCTAGCGATGGCTTTTTTCGGCTCAAGATACATGGCAACAAAAGCCCTTGCGAACAGGGTAGCAGATGAAGCAAAGTTTTACCGGACTCTTGCCAGCGATCTGAGAAACGAAGGCGTAAGGCTTGGCGGAATCAGGCCTGCAAAAATCCGCACATACGACATTGATGAAGATTTGCTGAAAGTAAAAGTGAAAAATTTGGAAGCAAAGCTTGTTTTGCCAGAAGCAAATGGCGAGTATCCGATATTTGGCGCGGATGCAAATGGAAAAGTAAAGCAATATGCGGGAGTGCCAAATAACTACGTTGCAAGGCAAGGCATCCTGAGATTTGCTGAGAAGAGGGCAAACGAATTGTCTTACAGCTTGGGACCCAAAGTAAACGCGCCTGTAAGAGCTGTGGAGCTTGCCTTTTACCTGGATGGATTCAGAAACAGCCTGAGGTATGAGGGAAATGAAAAGGATCCTGCATGGGGAATTCCTGACTGGACCAGAGAGTACAAAGAAGGTCCGAGGTCAAAGATAGAGTGGAACGCCCTTGAAATTGCACCGAAAACAGCTCTGCTTTACAGAATAAAGGGCACAACAGTAACTGTAAAGGTGTGAAGCAAACCTTTTATTTCTTTTTTTTATTTTTAATTTATGAAATTCAAGCAACTTCTTGCAAAAGAGGCAAAGTTGCCGGAAAAAATACTGCCGGCAAGCTATCAAGTTCTCGGAAATATCCTCTTGCTAAAATTGCCAAATCCGGAGGCTTTGAGACAAAAAAAGAAAATTGGCTCTGCAATTCTGAAGATTTTTCCTTACATAAAGACGGTTTGCCTTCAGCATGGAATAAAAGGAGAATTCAGAAAGCCAAAAATCGAAATCATTGCCGGATTAAAGTTAACAGAAACTGTTCACAAAGAATTAGATTGTGTTTTCAAATTAGACACTGCAAAAATAATGTGGAGCAAGGGCAACCATTTCGAGAGACAGCGATTGCTAAAATTAGTGAAGCCAAATGAGATTGTTGTTGACATGTTTGCAGGAATTGGATACTGGTCTGTAATTCTTGCGAGGCACACAAAAGCAAAAAGAATAATCGCGATAGAGAAAAATCCTGCGGCTTATGATTACCTCATTGAGAATGTCTGCCTTAACAAGCTTTACAACATTACTGCAATTGAAAATGATTGCAGAAACATAAGGCTTTCCAAAAAACCCGACAGGATAATCATGGGATATTTTCCAGATACGATAAAATTCCTGCCTGCCGCCTTGAAACTTTCCAGGAAAGGAACAAAAATACACTTTCACGAATTAACAAGCGATTTGGAAAAACTAAAGGCAGACCTTGAGAGATTCAGGAAATTCAGAGTGGAAAATATCAGAGAGGTTAAAGAATATTCTCCAAGCAAGAGGCATTATGTCTTTGACCTAAAAGTTTTGTAATTTAAATTCAGGCGTATTCAAGCTTTGGAGCTTTTGCCGAAAAGGATTTTGCAAATTCTCCAGCGAGAGACTCATCCTTTGTTTCCAGCCAGCCATGAATTTTTCCTGCGAAACAGTTTATGCAGATGGCTTTTTCATGCTCGCCCCTGCAGACACTGCAGGAAATCTTCCCATATCTTGTTTTATCAAGCATTTTCCTGACTTCCTCGCGA
>CAYGXR010000100.1:0-4012 GCA_964354095.1 Candidatus Woesearchaeota archaeon | reverse complement strand
ACAATGTAATTTGGCTTTGTCTGCGTCTTTCCGAAGACATAGCTTGCTATCTCAGCTACTTCAGACTCTTTCACAAGGTCTGAAACAATGAAGATCTTGCCATCCTTGTCTTTGAACGCAGAGAAAGCTCCGCTGTGTCTTTCTCTCAAAGTTAATTTGAACAACTCCAGCGGGTCTGCGCTTGTTCCAAAGACTAAAGTATGAGCATCATGGTAGACTGGCGAATCTTTTTTCACTGAATAGAAGACAAACTTGTCCATCTCCTTCTTTTCGACAATTCCCAGGCCGACCAGCTTCTGGATAATCCTGTACGTTGTTGCGAGTGGGACGCCTGTTTCCTTAGAAAGGTCTCGGATGTAAAAGTTCCCTTGCTTCAAGAGGAGCTTCTTCAGCACGTCCACCGTCTTTTTGTCAAAGAGGTTAGAAAGCAATCCAGTTTTATCTTCCATTGCAATTAAGAGACCATAAAAGCCCCCTTTTGCAGGGGGCCATGGAGTAATTTATACTATAGAGGTACTTGAATATAAATGTTTCGGATTTGGCTATACGTTTCTAAAATTGAAACGTGTTCCTGAAACTCTGTTCCAAAAAAGAATATGTATTTCAAACATATTGCAAAGTTTCAAAAATCCCAAAAATTCGCACTCCACAGGAAACCAAGGGGTGGTGTTCCAAACTCGGAAACAGAAATCCAACTATAATATGGCAAAAGTGTCCATAATGCGCCTAATCCGGTAGTGGGAGGCTACCCCCTGCCAGCTATTTGGCCCCAATTAGAAGTATTCAATATGGAAACTTTTAAAAGGCCAAAATACGAAAATCCTCTATGAAACGCGAAGCCAGAGAATTCAGGGACAGAATCTGCCGGTGCTACTTCGAGATGTACTTTTCAGAAGGCAAGGAAACCTTCTGTGCTAGTGCCTACACGGTTGCCAAGAAGCTGGCCATAAGCGAAAAAGAGGTTTTGAAGGTTTGGGACGAAGAAGGGTTTGACTCTGATGTCAGAACACCTCAGGAGCGCTGGCTGCCATATTGTAAATATCTTGAACGCAAGGAAAGCATAGAAAGGCATAATGACAAGGAGCGCCATGCCTGGAATTATCCTTATACCAACTCCTTGATGTCTGGCGTTCTTAGAAACGATATGGCTATAACCCTTGAAACAGTTTGTAAAAAGCTTAGACAGCAAGGGCGTGATGTTGAAAAAGCAAAGGTTGAAAAGAATCTCGATTTTCTGGTAAGCCATCATTACGTAAATAAATATCGAATGGGCGGAATTGATGGAACTGAAAAATATAAATTAGCAATCTTAAAAAAGGACTAATCATGAAAACCGTGCAGTCACAACTTGAAAAAATCTTGGATGAGCTGAAAAAAGACCTTGTGCCTTCAAGGGTACCCCGCTTATCACGACCTTCCAAGCATGCAAAATACGGGCTTTGCGGTTTTGCAGCAAGGCGAGTCGTGCAAAAGCTTCTGGCAGCCGACTTTCCAAGAGAACAAGTGAAAGTGTATACTTTTTGGTGTCGTGGCGATCCATATCACACGCTTGCAGCGCTTAGGCCCTCATATTTAGAAACTAAATTTGGCTTCAATGAAACCTGGCGCATAGATCCCATAGTAGAAGAACAAAACGCCAAGCGGCTTTATGCGCCTGGAGACTCTTATTGGCTAGAAGACATACCAAAGATTAATGCAGACGTTTATTTCTTCAGGGAAAACAAAAGCTGCATCAAACTGCGCCTTACCGATGATAAACTAAAGTTCATTTACGACCATGTAAAAGACCCTCCTTCATACATTGTCTGGAAAACTGGTGTGAGCAGGAACGCAGTTGTTGCCTATCGCCGCGCGCTCAAAGACTTGGAGTCCCTCTTCCCCGTAGGATCCATAAAAGAAAATGAAATTCTAAGAAATTTTCCGAAATACCGCCATAATCACGTCAAAACATGGCTAGAGTTCCTCTCGCAGGAAGGCATCTATAAAGTTGAAGGTAAAGAAGATAAAATATACAGGAAAATTGCCGAGGTGCAGGATGGCAGGTAAAAAACTGTCTGAAAAAAAGCGCAAGAAAATAATCCAAATGCATGAGCTTGAGCAAAGCGCGAGGAGGGTAGCCAAAAAGATAAAAATATCCTGTAACACTGTCCTAAAAATATGGCACGAGGAAAATCTAGAGCCTTATTACGGGCCAGTATCCGATGCCCAAAAAGAAATGATTGTAAAACTCTATGTGAAAGATGGCATCGTAAATCCGGGCATCATAGCAATGCAGGTTGGCGTAAGCCCTGAGACTGCCAGGAAATACCTGCGCGAAGCGGGCATCGAGCCTGGCTATGTGCGCCTCGAGCAGATTTACGGCCACTATTCAAAAGGCGAGCCTCCGAATGCAGGCCGACCCTCTTGTAGGTATATTTATGGTGAATACAATACCCTGAGAAAGCTGGACAGGCTTTTATCCGATGGCAAGTGGCGCAGCCTTGAAGATATTTTCACTAATTTCGGCCAATCAAAAAAATATTGCAGCAGGGTCGAATTTTGGCTTGGCTTTCTAGCTTACAAGGGTGTTTACGAGATGCAGAAACAACGAAACACAAAAAAATACAGGAGGGCTAGCAAATCCTAATTAAATGGCAAACTATCAAAAAAAATCTCCAGATGAAATCCAGGAAATCCTCCAGGAAACGATTACAACAGAAAAAAGATTAGAAAGAATTTATGCAAACTTTCAGGAAGGCAATCCTCCTTGGATGGCCTGCCAGGGAATTGGGTTAAACAGTATAAGTGCAAGAAATTATCAGAGGGTCTTGAAGAAATTAATCTCTGTCTTAAGCGACGAATATGTCTGCCAAGATGGGATTATTGCCAACTTTGGAAAATCTTATAAAAGAGAGGCGTGCTTGTGGCTTGAATTTCTGGTTGTCAAGGGTGTTTGTGAGCTGCGAGAAGAGCAAAACGGCAGGGAATACAGAAAAG
This sequence comes from Candidatus Woesearchaeota archaeon, assembly GCA_964354095.1. GTDB lineage: Archaea > Nanobdellota > Nanobdellia > UBA10117 > UBA10117 > CAYGXM01. The sequence goes on along the minus strand of CAYGXR010000100.1, from coordinate 1,036 downwards.
CTCCTGCTAGTCAGCCAATATAACCGGTTCCTTCTGATTTTATCTTGTCGTCCTTGGCCTGCTGAAGGGTTTGTGCCTGCTGCATTTGCTGCTGAGACTTCTGCTTCATGTCATCAATCTCGCTAATCATCTTGTTGAGGGCTTTCTTCAGCCAGGGCCTGTCTTCAATGAAATTCCTGTCAACAATCGAAAGGCCTTTGTCGTGGCAGAAAAACAAAGGAGTCTTGTGCATCATCAGCCATGAGCCTATTTCCTCATATTTCATCTGCACATTTGCCTGCTTTACAACATCAACTAAGTTAACCTGCATAATCTGCGGTTGTTCCTTACCCTTATCGGATTTATTTTTGAATAACATGCTCTAGCTTCTCCACATGCTCTTTTAAATCTTTGTTGCGAAACACTTTTGGTGTGTGCTTGCTTGCCCTCAAGATTTCAATGCCGAGCAGATTCTTGTCCTTATCAAGATTCAGGCGTATGTAATCGCTCAGCTCCAGCAGTTCAACAGCCTCGCCCGGCTGGGCTTGGGCTTTAGGCTTAACGTAAATGTATTTTTTGTCAGCTTCCTTGTCATATTCTTGCTCAAAGTTGCCCCTTAAGGACTTGTCTTTTGTAATTTTATCAAATAGCAGCCAGGCTTCGCATTGGCCGCACGTTGGATCAAAATCAGGGCAGCGCTCTTTATACCATTTCCTTATCCTGTTCTCGAGCCAGTCTGCCCGTTGGTCAGCAGCATAGCAAAGATTGCATTCCCAGTACTCATATCTTTTAATCTTGCCGGACAGCTTGTAAAAGTTAATAGGTTTTCCCCAGATTTTACCAATGCGAATTTCTATATCCTTGCCAGCTTCTGCAGCTGGCACGTCCTTGATTCCAAAATAATGGCCCGTGTCATAGTGGCCTTTGGCATCAACATTTATCTTAATCTCATCACCGCAAAATGCACAATTTCTGCTAATTTCCTTTGCTTCAGGCATTTTAATTACGGAAAAGTCCCGTTATATACGTCTACCGCATGGATTGCCCATGCCAGCAT
>CAYGXR010000099.1:0-3750 GCA_964354095.1 Candidatus Woesearchaeota archaeon | reverse complement strand
AGCCAGTCATTCCATTCTGTATACACTCGTTTAGGATCTGTAAAGCCAACTTCTTCTGCAACTTTTGCAGACAGCTGGTGGAATTGGTCATTTGCAGCGACCACGAACGGCGCCTCCAGCAAATCCGGAATCTTTGATTTATTTGCCGCGTCAACAAGGGCCTGCTTCATTTTTGCCCGAAGCTCTATGTTTGCCCAGATTGCATCCCAGTTGCCCGCCCATTCTCTAACACGACCGCCTATGGCTTTTAGAACTTCGGATTCACCTTCCAGGAGCACACCTGTTGGTACTAATGCATCAGTTTTTGCATCATAGGCCAGCAGGTCAGCAAAACCTTTTTCCTGCTGCGGGTCTTCTGTCCAGAATTTTCTCACTTCGGAAATGTTTACCAATCTCCTGTAACGTTCCATGCCGGATGGAGATGTTATTGTATTTGCAGTCATTATGATATCTGTAGCTTTGAAACTTGTTTTTGGAACGCCCAGGTCATTAACAACGCGGTCAAAAACAGAATAAGGCGAGTCTCCGTGTATTGTTCCTGCAACAACTTTTGCCAGGGCACCAACGCGCATTGCTTCCCAAAGTGCTTTTGCTTCGATACTTCTGATTTCGCCCACAATTAATGCAGAATCTCCAAGCCTCAGTGCAGTTCTAATGGCTTGTTCTGCAGGAACTTCCGCTTCCGATCCTGTAATTACTGAGCGGGTTTTCATAGATAAAATATCATAGCCCATACTGCGAAGCTGAGAAACAGGAAGCTCTAATGTATCTTCAGATGTTATGATTCTGCTGTTCCTGGAAATCTCAACAAGCAATGCTCCCAGCAAAGATGTTTTTCCTGCACTTCTTGTCCCTGCTATCAAAATTGTTCTTGCGCCATCAACAAGGAAAGAAATCAGGCCTGCTGCCAATGGTGTTAACATGCCTGCTTTTATGAACAGTGGCAAAGTCCATGATTTATCACGATGCCTTCTGAACGCAAATGCAAACCCAGAAGGCGATAAGGGCATTTGCAGTGCTGCAACACGAGCCCTGCTTCCCGGCAACAATAACTCGGTGTCCAAAACAGGATTTGCTTCATCGAAAGGTCTTCCTGAGCTCAATCTCAATTTTGTTGCCCAGCTTTCCCCTTCTTTTGGCAACGGCGTTATATTTGTTCTGCACTCTCCATAGTCGCCGTGTATTACTGAAATCGGGCCGCTTCCGAGAGGCGCATTGACCACAACATCCTGTATGTTAGGGTCTGTAAGAAGCACTTCAATCAAGCCGAAACCAATGGTATATCTTAGCAAAATGCGGGCCAGCTCTTCTATCTCGTTGTATGAAAGCTTCAGGTCTCTGTTTTTTGCCAAATCCCTAAGCAAATCACTTTCAATAGAGAGAAAGATTTCGCGAGTTCTTTGCGGGTCTATAAATTCAGACCTTTGTGGCCTGTGTTCTGCAAGCACTTCGCGCGCTTCTGTAAGAAGCGCATACTTTTCTTCTGTAAGTTTGAATTCGGGCGGTATTATATGATAAAGGGGCCTTATGTCAGTTGGAGTTTTTAGAATCAATACTTCCGTGTCCTCGCCTATTTTATAGGATTCTAGCTCTTCAGCTCCAGTCGGATATGCGGTGACTAATTTCGTGTAGACAAAGCCTGGCCTGATTGAAGGCCTGAAATGCAATCTGTACACTGAACGGTCACCTGGCTTGAAGCCTGGCAGGTGCTGTGCTGATAATTTAATCAGAGTTGTATCGCCGATGACATCAATTGCATGCTGCAGAGTTGCTATAAAGTTCTGGCTGCATGCAGCATAATCAGGAGTTGGCGGATTCCTCTGCTTTATCAATTCCTCGCGATGTCTTCGAACAAGTTCAACAAAGGCGCCTATTGGATCTTCCTTAAGCCGATGCAAGATCGTGTCTCTCAAGAAATCATACCAGCCCGGCACGTATTTTTGGCATTCAGGCATCGCCCCAAGCTGCGCAGTTTCCAAAATATTTTCCTCCAGAACTAGCTTTTTGTAAGCATCAACTATTTCTAAAAGCAGCCTTACTTGTGCCCAGTCATATTCGTATTCTTCCCTCTGTAGAAATACGATCCTGCCGACTTTTCCAACTCCAAGTATGATATCAAAAACCCTAGACATTATGTTCCTGTCGTCTTCGAGTGAGGGTGTGAAAAGAGCATTTTCATAGTCTATGCGGAGAACTTTGATACCGCCTTCTGTCTTTACCAGAAACTCGCCAGGTTGTGGCATTTGTAACCAACAAACTAGCTAAACATAAGTTTAGCTTTGTATACCTCACCTAAGCAGAGCTTTTTTTGATTAATAAATCTGACTGCGGTCTGATGAATAGAAAACTGCTGATGGTTATCTGTTATGGCTAGAAATTGTTGACGACCAGCCGATGTTAAGAGATTACATTCGTCAATTAGCAGGAGCAGCTAGTTGCTATTAAGCAACAGTGCCATAGAACTTTTATATCTCGGCTTCACAAAGCCGGCATGTCATGCCATCTGCGCTGATGCTTGATGACATAGTCTGAGCAGACAGTTGCTATCAGGCAACAGTGCCATAGAACTTTTATAGCTCCATTTTGTAGGAGTATGTATGCCAAATGGCCTGTCTTTTCAGCAAAAACCTACACCGCAGATACCAGCTTCTGCAATATCACCATTAGGCGCATCATCACAAGCTCCAGCAAGAAGACTATCCCCTGAGCTGGAAGCCTTGGAAAGGAGTGTTTCTTCTACAGTTTTAGATGTAGCTACACGTGTTAAACTGCTCGAGCAGAGGGTTGACAATCTGCGCAGTCATCTGGAAATGGTAGATGGCAGCCTTATAGAAAAGCACAAGTCTGTGATTTCTGAATTAAGGGATGCTGAAGACGGAATGCGCAGCCTGAGAGCAGATATCGATTCACTGAAAGACTTGATTGAGAGGGTTGCGAAGCGCATGGAAGCCCTTGCTTCGAAAGAAGAAGTCAAAGTCCTTGAAAGGTATGTGGAATTATGGCAGCCATTGCAATTTGTCACAAAAGCGGAAGTAAAAACCGCGGTGCAAAGCATTTTAAAAGAGCACGGTATTAAGATAAAAGAAAAGGAGGCAACTGACTGATGGCATTCTTCAAAAAGAAAGAACCTGAGGCCTTGCCGGAGATGCCGGCAGATCTGGGAGGCTTGCCGCCAATACCAGAACTTCCACCTTTTTCTCAAGCCATGACACAATCGCAGGCAAGAGATTTAACAGCAAGGGGATATCCTTCAACTGATGTTTTTGCGAGAATGCAGGCAGCCCCTATGAGGCCTGCGTCAGCGACTGCACAAACATGGTCGCAGTTGCCGCCAATTCCATCACCTCCTTCTTTCAGGCCCACATCTCAACCATCTTCTTCTTTTATGGCAAAGCCAGCCACAGAAGAAATTGAAGAGATTGCAGAAGCAATAATTTCTGAAAGATGGCAGAAAATCAGTAAAGACTTTGCTGAGCTGAAAAGGTCGCAGGAAGACCTCTCTTCAGCAATTTCCGGAGTTCAGGAACGCATCACAAATGTTGAGAAGAAAATAGATATGGTCATACAGGAAATTCTTGGAAAAGTTGAAGAGTATGGAAAAGGAATTTCTGACGTAGGCACAGAGCTTAAGGCAATGCAGCGTGTTTTTGGGACTGTCATGCCAACTTTCACGGAGAACATAAAGGAATTGCAGGAAATGGTTGGCACAGCTAAAGAGAAGGGCTTCAAAAAAGCTAAAGCAAAAAGACG
>CAYGXR010000098.1:0-4998 GCA_964354095.1 Candidatus Woesearchaeota archaeon | reverse complement strand
CAGGAGTACTGGCCTGACCCTCATACCATCGCATATCAGATAGAAAATATCAACCGCACAGCACGTGGCCTTAAGCCCTGGCCTGAAGATTAAATTGCTTAATTATGCGCGTATACAAATAACAACTTGCCATTTTCCTTTTTGTCAAGCCTTACAAAGCCAAAACGCTCGAACTGGATAATATCGCCAACCTTCAGCTGTTTGACATTTGATTCAGCTAAGCCCTCTACGATAGAACCGTCAGGCATCAAAACATCCGTTTTGATGTTGTCATCAGAAACCCACTGCAATTTTTGTATGTTTTTGTTTTCTTCTGATGTAAATTTGGCTTTCTTGTTTAGAATTATGTTGTAAAGATGCATCAGCCTGACTTCCGTGCCGCCGAATTTCTGCAAATCCTCGTGCGGTATGAAGATAGACTTGCCTATTTTTACTTTCTTCATTTCCTTATCATTTTCAGGATGCAATTTTACTGCAATTTCCTTTATCTTTGGCGCATTTTGAACATCAATTTTAACAGGCATCGGCACGAAGGAATACCTATGCGCTATTGGATCGATGAGTTTTCTGTTAAATGCGTAAAGAGTTTCAATTGGGACTGTTATGTCTGTCAGATTGGGCCCGATTGAGCGTATGAAATCCATGACTGCATGCGGCTGGAAGCCTCTTCTTCTCAGCGATTGCAGGCTCCAGGTTCTCGGATCATCCCAGCCAGAATACTTGCCGGATTTTACTTCCTGCTGGGCTTTTGATTTGCTTAATTTCACGCCTTCAATCTGCATGAGCCCTGTATGAATCAAAACTGGAGACGGCCACTTGAAAATATTCCAGATGAATTTGCACATCTCAGATTCCATCATAAGCTCCTTGCCTCTGAAAACATGCGTTATGCCAAGAAGATGGTCATCAATTGCCCAGCTGAATTCAAGCATTGGCCAGACTTTGTATTTCTTGCCGACTTTCGGATGTGCCCTTTCGGAAATCCTGAACAAAACACGGTCGCGGAAAGCAGGATTTGGATTCTTCATGTCTGTTTTTAATCTCAAAATTGCTGCGCCCTCTTTGTATTTTCCCGCCAGCATTTTTTCCCAAAGTTCCAGATTTTCCTTTGCAGATTGTTTCCTGTGCTTGCAAACTATACCTTTGGCACGGTTATCCCGCAGGACATCCGCAGAACACTCGCACACATAAGCAAAACCTTTCTGTATTATTTCCTTAGCATATTTGTAATAAATTTCAAGCCTGTCTGATTTGTACACAATAGGGCCGTTCCATTTTATTCCGAGCCACTTGAAACCCTCAGGAATTAAGTCATAAGATTCAGGCGTGATTGCTTTTGCTTCAGAGCCGATTGTGTCATCCATTACAAAAATCAGCTTGCCTTTGTATCTTTCAGCATAAAGCGCATTCAGCCCATAAGTTTTTGCATTTCCAATGTGCAATGCCCCGGATGGAAATGGCGCAAGCCTCATCACAACCTTCCCCGTGTGGGCATTTTGCAATTCGGGCAGCTCCCTTTCCTCTTCTGTTTTGGTTTTCTTTTCAAAAAATTCAGGATAGATTTTCAGCAGCTTTTCTTCCTGCTGTTTAATTGATAATTTATTAACTTCAGAAACAGCTCTGGCAATTTTTGGAGCCAGCTCCTTGAGTTTAGATTTGATTTTAGAGTCTTCTGAGATTAATTTACCTATGACAGAACCTAGTTGAGCCTTTCCATTGTACTGGAAAGCGTTAGCCAAGGCGAACTTTTCTATCAGCGAATCGATGCTATTGGCCATGCAGAAGTTTTTTATTACTTCTTTTTAACCTTTTAGCATGGCTGAGAGAGCTAAAACACCTAAGAAGTCAAAAGCTGAAATCGAGCTTGACAAGATGCTTGATGAAGCGAGGGCTGAAGAGGCTAAAATAGCCGCACAAGCCCCAAAATCTACACCTGCTGAACCTATAGTAAAAGCTCCTGAGCAGCCAAAACAAGAACAGCCAAAGCAAACAGAGGGCAAGAAAGATTATTTATTGTGGTTTTTTGCAGGCATAATAGTTGTTTTTGCAGTTGGCGGGTTTTTCCTGTATGGCAGTTTGCATCACAATTCCAATTTGACGCCGCCTGCCACAGGTCTTGCAATTTACAATCCTGAAAATCTGCTGGGTAGCGGCTGGGCGCTTGACGTGGCAAATACAAACCTTGCAGAGATGCCAACTTCGTTCAGGGCGGAAATGATGTCTCAGGGTGTTGTAGACGCTGCGACATGGGAATTCCACAAGGGCGATGAAAAACTGTATTTCTGGACAAGGATTTACACTGATAATGATACAAGGGAAAAATACGACGATGCCCTTACGATGGGAATTTACTGGAAAAGTGACACGACATCTTTGCTGACTATAGGAGATAGAAGCATGGTTGGCATATACAAATCTACAGGTGATGTTCCCTTGATGGTGCTTATCGAATCCGGCAAGCAGATTTGGTATGTCTCGTACCACAACCGCCTGAATGCCGACGGAAGCCGCGCATATGACACAACAAACATAACAGAAGACAAGCAGTTTTTGGTCAGCACTGCTAGGAAGTTTTACGAATCCTTCCAAAATTCAACTTAGCATTAAGTCCTTGAGCTTGCCAAAATAAAGAATTTCTCCAATTTCAGGCACAGCAAAGATTTCAAGGTTTCTAGCAGAATTTATGTATGGAGATAACACTTTCTCAGATAAAACATCCGTGCCCTCAGTCACCAAATTGAAAGATGGCAAAACAATTAGCGTTTTGCCTTTCCATTTCCCCCTGACAAAGCACTTGACCTTTTCTGCAACAAGGCCATCAGACAATTTTATTGCAGGATGCGCATGACCTACAATTATTGTGCTGGCTTTAGAATCGACTATGGAATCTCCATGAGCGAAAAGTATGTTTCCTAATGTCAATTTAGACATTACCTTCAGCTTTTCATTCTGCAGAAAACCAAGAATCTTATCATGATTACCTCTAAGGATTATCAATTTATCACAATTTTTCACTAAAAATCTTAGCAAATCTGTCAGGCCAAAGCGCTCTTCCCTGTTTACAGTTCCAAATTCATACTTCAAGTCGCCGGTAATGATTATTTTCTTTGGTTTTGTGCCCAAATTAGCAAAAATCTTTTGCAGCCTTTCCTTTGTGTCCTTAAACTGATGCCTCGGCAGCAAAATTCCTCTCGCGTTTAGAGATTCTTCATATCCAATGTGGAAATCGCTGACTGCAAGCACTTTCTGCTTTGGGAACCAGATGGCTAAGTCAATTATTTCTATTCCCGGAAAGATTTCAATGCGTTTCATTTCGGTTTGGCTCCTATCTTTGCAAGCACCATATTGTGCATTCTCCTGATAAATTCACGCCTGTCTTCAGCCCGCAATATATCTGTGTAACCCCTGGCAATCAAATTAAGCGCAAAAGGACTTGGTATTTGCGTTTCAATTTCCTTTATTGCGATTTCATTCGTCTTTATTTTTGAAACTAGCAGTTCTGTGTTGATAGTGTCCATTAAATCATCAAGAACTTCGCGCTGGGCTTCCTTAAGGATTGGAAAATTTCTTGAAACGCGCTTGCAGGCATTTATCAGTATTTGTGATGAGACCTGCTGCCTGCCAACAGTTTTCCTATGACCCTTGTAATTCCTTATTATCAAGAGAGAGCGGCCAGCACAGTGCCTGAACCTTCTTTTCATTATATCTGTGCCGTCTATTGCAAGCTTCAGCAATTCAGGAATATTTTCCTTCTTCAGCTGGTCAATTAGTTCTTTGGCATTCAGTCTTCTTTTTGACACGAGATAAAAATTCTGGTCTGTTATTGACACTGGAACATTGATGTGATTCAATTTTGATGCAATATAAGCCACTGCTCTTGACAAAGCATCATTAACCCTTCTGCCAAAGCAAGCATGCCACACCATGTAATGTTTATTATCAAACTGCAAGTTCTCTATCACAATTTTTTTATCATTCGGAAGAGATGCGTAAGACCACTGCTCTTTGAAGTATTCATAGACGGAATTTGCAGCAGCTCCATCAACATATAGATATTCTTTAATGAAATCCAAAATTTCTTCCTTTGGCCTGTACCTGTTTAATTTTTCCTCTATTAGCCTGCGGAATTTCTGTATACCCATTGCAACTTCGTAATTTAGTGGCAGCATTTCCGAAAACCAGCTTGGAATTGTAGGAACTAAGCCAGGAGCAGGCGTTACATACGCAACCATGCCTTTTGCATACCCGAATTTGTAAACAGACCCACCAAGGACAAAAATATCATTTTTCTTCAGGCGCATAAGGAATTCCTCGTCTATTTTCCCTACAACCTGCTCGCCAGTCTTGACGATAACATACGATTCATCAGGAATTGTTCCGATATTTGTAGAATACAAAACTCTTGCTAATTTGGAGCGCCTGCCGATAAATCCTGTTTCAGCGTCATACCAGATTTTACCGTAAACATGTCTTAACTCAAGTTCTGCATAATCACCGGCAAGATATTTTATTACAGAAATAAAATCTTCTCTCTGCAGGTTATGATAACAATAACTTCTCTGGATTGTTGAATAGATATTTTCGATGTGGTCTTTTCCTTCTATGGCTATTCCATAAATGTGTTGTGCTAAAACATCAAGACAGTTTTCAGGAATGTGGATCTTATCAATCTGGCGTTCAAGTGCGTGTTTCAAAATTAGGACGTCCTCAACAAGGTCATCCCTATCGATAACAATGAAACGGCCCTTTATGTTGTCCTGCAACTTATGCCCGCTTCTGCCGATTCTCTGCAGAGCCCTTGATACAGACTTTGGAGAGCCTAACAAGATTACTAAATCTATAGAGCCTATGTCAATGCCAAGCTCGAGTGATGTTGAGCAGACTACGCATTTTAGATTACCTTCTTTCAGCCTTTGTTCTGTGGATAATCTTAATTCCCTTGATAGAGAAGAGTGATGAGCTTCGATATTATCAGTATAAAATTTCGGATATCTTTTC
>CAYGXR010000097.1:0-2156 GCA_964354095.1 Candidatus Woesearchaeota archaeon | reverse complement strand
AGCCTATGCACATCTCTCCGAGATAATGATACAACTGATGCACTAAACATAATGTTCAAGATACGAGTCCCATCAGATGCGCCAGTTTCAGCAAAGACAAATACAATAACATTAAGTGCAGTAGAAGCGTAATGAATTTTGTAAAGAATTACCTGTTGCTAAACAATTTTACTGCAAGTGTGCAGCTTAAGCCTGGCAAATTCTGAAAGATAACATTTCAGTTGCATTTTTAGCGTTATCAGCATTATTAGTATTATATTATAGTATGATAATATAATCAGTAATACTGCATCTTACAGAAAGCCTTTTATATTACCTTAGACAGAGAAAAACAAAGGAGGACAGACACGCGAACTTCGAATCTGTTCGTTGTTCGCCATATAAAATGGCCAAAAAGAAATTAGGCGAGATGCAGCGTGCGGCACTGATAGCAATCGGGCTGCTTGCAGTTTTGCTGTTACTCGGCTCGTCATTCCCTGCACCGATAGCAGAACACAAAGTAGTCGAGAGAACAGGAGTAATTGCAGTTAATGTTGCACCTCCAGCGGAGACCACAACAGGGATTATAAAAGTGAACGTGATAGCTCCTCCAGGATCTTAGTGAAAAATGGCAAACGACAATACAGCGGTTTTTGCACTGATTTTGGTGGGAATAGTTGCCGTAATAGGATTGTTCGCGCTGAGGCCAATGAGCGGTTACTACGCAGTATCCGATAATTCAACTGCAGGTCTGCTGAACATTACGATAGGAACAGCACTCAGTATAACCTTGACTGACGCTCTGGTTGACTTTGGAACTGGTTATGTAAACTCAGGAAGCACCTTTGCAATAGTTGACTCAAATGTGTCAGCCGCAGGCGATAACTGGACAAGCACAGCAGGCGGAGCAGGTGGATGGCCTGCCAGCACAGACTATCTGACATTGGAAAACAATGGTAACGTGGATGCAAATGTAAGTGTAAGCGCTAGCAAATCAGCAGCGACATTCCTTGGCGGAACAAGCCCTGCACAGAACTATTCAGCCCAAGACAATCAAGCTGGCTCGTGCACAGGAACATTGCAAACTACTACCACAGAGCTGAAAACAACGCAGACAAGCCTCTGCACAAATCTAACTTATGCCAGTGCAAACGATGCACTTGACATAGCGTTCCAGCTGAAAGTCCCGTCAGATGCAACACCTGCCGGAAAGACAAACACCATAACGTTTAGTGCGGTAGCAGCGTAATTTTTCTTTTCTTTTATTATTTTTTTATATTCGCCAAGCCTATTGTTATCTCTCTTGGTTTTTAGCTTTCGCTGGCTCCTGGTTTTAACTGAAACAAGGGCAGGCTCACTTAACTTTTTCTTCATCAGGGCTAAATTTCAGCAAGGCCCTGATTTAGTAAATTTTATATAGATGGCAGTTATATCGTTTGATGTATCACATGACTGATTTAGAGTCCAGAACAGGGCCACTGATGTTAAAACGATTGCTCCTATGTTTAATTCTCTTCTCCGTGGTTTTTGTGCCAGTCTTTGGCCTGGGAATTATGCCGGCCAGGACGGAATTTCCATACGAGCCTGGAACTGTCCACAATCTGACTTTGACGATAACAGACAACGATAGGATGTCAATGGACATAGTTTTTATAACGCAGGGCGAGCTGGCCAGCTCAATATCTTTTGTAAACCAGACTGTGCATTTGACTGACCAGCAGTCAGTTTACCTTCCAATAACTTTTACCATTCCTGGCGGATTGAAGCCTGGCCTGCATGAAGGCCTTATTGGCCCGCTCCAGCTTCCGCCTAATGGCGGCAAGGGAATTTCAGCAGTTGTCTCCGTATTAACGCAGTTAAGGGTGAGGGTGCCGTATCCAAACAAATATGCCGAAATAGAGCTTAGCGCATCAGACATAAGTCTTTCAGATACAGAGCAGTTCACAATCACTTTGCATAATTACGGCAATGAGACAATAAATCTTGCGCAGGGCAAAGTTGAAATATATGATGATTACGGGCTGGCAGGAGAGGCGCAGATTGACCCCGCACAAAACATTGCGCCAAGCTCAGCTACAGAAATGTCTGCGAACTGGAAGCCGCAAAAAGCAGGCATCTATCATGCTTATGCCATTGTAGATTATGATGGTTTAACTGCAATTTCTGAAAACAGGTCC
>CAYGXR010000096.1:0-4638 GCA_964354095.1 Candidatus Woesearchaeota archaeon | reverse complement strand
TGATTCATGAGTACTGCTATTAAATCCTTACAATTACGAGGCTTCAAGTCCTTTAACAGAAAAATAGAGCTTAGTTTTCAGCCTGGCTTGAATTGCGTTATCGGTCCGAATGGCTCTGGGAAAAGCAATGTTTTGGATGGTTTATGTTTCATTTTGGGCAAAAGATCGTCCCAGGAAATGAGAGCTGAAAATTTTGCTGACCTTCTATTTAAGAGGAAAGCAGTTTCTGCGGCGGAAGGGGAAGTCAGCATTGTTTTGGATAACAGCAGAGGAATGTTCCCCCTGGGCGACAAAGCTGTTGAATTAAAGAGGAAAATCAAAAAAACAGGGCAAACTCAGTATAAAGTTAACGGCAAAAACTCAACGAGGCAGCAGGTTCTGGATCTTTTGGCGCCGGCAAGGATTTTTCCTGACGGCCATAACATAATACTCCAGGGAGACATTAACCGGTTTATAGACCTGAAGCCTATTGAAAGGCGACAGCTGATTGAAGAGGTTGCTGGCATTGCGATTTATGAGGAAAAGAAAGCCAAGGCACTTTTGGAATTAAACAAGGTTGATGACAGACTTAGGGAAGTAAACATAGTTCTGAAAGAAAAAGAAACTTACATGAAAAATCTCGAGGAGGAGAAAAAGGGCGCCCAGACATACAAAGAACTGCAGGAAGGCATAAAGAAATTCCAGGCTGGCGAGCTTGCCTTGAAGGAAAAATATGCCAAAGAAAGGCGCGATAAAGTCGCCGCGGAAATAGAGGCCAAGGTCATTGAAATTGGGGATACAAAACTTGAACTGGAAATTTCAGCCAAAAAAATCACACAATTCAAGCAACAGCTTGAGAAATTGGAAAAGGAAATCCAGAGAAAAGGCGGGGAAGAAACACTTAGACTGCAAAAAGAAGTCGAAGCTGTCAAGATAGAATTGGAAAAAGCCAGGACTTTGGTTTCAACTTCACTAAGCGCGCTTGAAAGCGTGCAGAAAAGAAAAACTGATTTGGAGCAGAATCTTTCTAATCTCGGCACAAAATTGAAAGAAAGGGAAACCGAAAAGGCAAACCTGGAGAAAGAAATTTTTGCCTTGGAAAAGCAGGAATCTGCATTAAAGAAAGGCTCTGTTGCCGACCTGAAAAGTTTAGAAACGGATGTTGACAGGCTGGAAAAGGAAATAGATTCTTTGAAAACCAAGAGGGAAAATACCAATACAGACATCCACCAACTTCAGGCCAAAATCCAGATACATGAAGGCGAATTAAAATTAATACAAAACAGGATTTCGCAGTTAAAGGATTCAACAAAGGACTTTTCTGTTGCAAAGGAACAGCAGCAAAAGCTTGCAAAGGAAATTGAGCAGCTTGCAAGAGAAGATTCCCGATTGGCATTGGCACTTGGCGAGCTTAGGAAGGAGCTCATCAAAAAAGAGGAGAGCCTGACAAAAAACAGAATCCTGGCAAGGGGCTCGCAAGATGCACTTCTGAGAGATAATGCAATCCGCCTTTTGAAGGAAAAATCAATCTCTGGTGTTTATGGCACAGTTGCCGAGCTCGGAAATGCAAAGCAGCAGTATGCAACTGCTCTCAGCATAGCTGCTGGAAATAGGATGAGAAATATTGTTGTTGACAATGTAAATACTGCAATAAAATGCCTTGAATTGCTGAAAAATTCAAGGTCTGGCGTTGCAACTTTACTTCCGCTGGATAAATTAAAAACAAATAGCGATGATATTCCGGATTCTGCCTTGAAAAAATCCGGCGTGCTGGGTCTGGCGCAGGAATTAGTAGACTGCGAAGCCAGATACAAGAAAGTTTTCAATTATGTTTTCCGCAATACAGTGGTTGTGCAGGACATAGAAACTGCAAAATCCCTCGGCGTTGGCAAATATCGTATGGTAACTTTGGACGGCGATCTTTTCGAAACCAGCGGCGCGATAACCGGCGGCTTCAGGCAGCAATCGGGTGTTGTTTTTGAAACCATTGCAAAAGAACAGATTGAGAAGCTTGGCTTGGAATTAAAAAAATTGAATGACCAGTTTGAAACTTTGGGCTCGGAGCGTGCCAGATTAGAGGATAAATTGTTTGAGTTTAGGAAAGCTAAGGCAGAAGTTGATGCCAAGGCAGAGCTGACTGAAAAAGGCTCTCTTGCAAGGGAAATTGGCAATCATGAAAAAAGGGCCGCGCAGTTAGAAGAGTCTGTCAAGAAGAATTCATCATCAATAGAAGAACTGGAAAAAGAGCTTGCTGAGATTGAAGTTAAAATAACTGAAAAAGTTACGGACAGAAATGCCGTAAAAGTGCAGCTGCATGATGCGCAGTTTGGCAGCTCTGCAGAAAAAGCTGAGGAGCTTCAGCAGAAAAGGACAGAATTGGAATCTGCCTTTGCAGCAGTAAAAGCTACAATAGAAAATGCCCTGCTTGTTGACAGGGAAAATACCGCGAGAGTTTTGAAGGAGCTTGAAAAAGAAAAGAAATCTTTTGACAAGCAAATTTCAGAAGAAGAATTCAAGATTAAGAATTTGGAGAAAAATCTGGAGGCGAAGGAAAAAGAGCAGGAAAGCTTCCATGGCAAGCTAAAACAGGCGTTTGAAGAGCAGATTGGCATTAGCAGTCAGTTGAGAGATTCTGAATCTTCCTACAATAAATTCCTGGCTCAGCAAAACATGCTGGAGCAAACAAAGAATAATTTAGCAGTTGACAGGGCAAAATATGAAGCTGAGCTGGCTGCTGTTGAAGAAGAGCTGAAACCGTTTGTCGGCATCGAGCAAGCACTGTTCAAAACTCTTGATGAAGCGGGCAAGAAAATCCGCGAGACAGAGTTAAAGCTTAGTTCACTGGGAAACGTAAACATGCGCGCCCTGGAGGTTTTTGGAGATGTCTTAAAGGAATACAACGAGCTAGCCACAAGAACTGCAAAGCTGCAGGAAGAAAAAGCTTCTGTCTTGTCTGTGATGGATGAGGTTGAAAAGAAAAAGGCTGAAGCATTTATGAAAACTTATACGGAAATTAACAATCATTTCTCAAGCATTTACGAAAAGACAAATGTAAAATACAGAGGAGAACTGCAGCTGGAAAATCCTGAAAAGCCGTTTGAGGCCGGAGCTTTAGTGCATATTACAGATGCAAAGAAAAAACGCATTCCCATCGCATCACTGTCAGGAGGGGAAAAAGTTCTTGTTGCCCTGGCATTTATCTTTGCGATACAGGAGCATGAGCCGGCTTCTTTCTATCTGATGGATGAAATTGATGCCGCCCTTGACAAATTAAACTCGGAAAAGGTTGCGAGCCTCTTGAAAGAATACAGCAAGAGGGCGCAGGTCATTGTTGTAACACACAATGATGCTGTAATTACTGAAGCGGATTCTGTTTATGGCGTATCAATGAATAAGGAAGGCGAATCAGTGATTGTAAGCCTGAAAATCTAAAATGAAAACCAAATTTGCAACTTCGGCAACAGAAATTAAGCACATAGTCCTTGCTCTTGTCGCATTGTCTTTTGCATTTGAGTTTATTCTTTTTAGGGACGAAATTTTCAATCAAGGATTGCTATTTAATCTGCCAGTTATGCTAATTTTATTTTTGCAATCTTTGATAGCTGTCGGCTTTGCCTTTGTCCTGCATGAATTGGGGCATAAGTTCATGGCGCAGAAAAAAGGCCTTTGGGCTGAATTCAGGGCCTGGCCAACAGGCCTGCTTCTTGCAATTGGGATGGCAATCTTGTCACAGGGAGGTTTTGTATTCGCAGCGCCTGGCGCAACTATGATTTCTCCAGTCAAAAGAAACAGATTTGGCTACACCATGCAGGCTTTGAATCTTGAAGATATGGGCAAAATAAGCATTATCGGCCCTGTCATAAACATAATCCTTTGCTTAATCTTCGGAGCTTTTGCATTATTCTCACCATTAATGATTTTCAAAATAGGAGCGCAAGTAAATGCCTGGCTGGCAATCTTCAATTTGATACCTCTTTCAGTACTGGATGGAGCAAAAGTTTGGCGCTGGTCCTGGAAAATTTGGGCTGGCTCTTTCCTAGCAAGCATAGCCATGTTTGCCTTTACAGTAATGGTATGATGAAAATGATAAAACCTCACGAATTTATATACGACATGATTTTCAAGGAAGATGATGTTACCTGGCAGTCTGTTATTTATGAATTGGCAAGGGAAGGCAAGATTGACCCCTGGGACATTGACATTTCTGTTTTGACTGCTGAATACCTGCAGATGCTGAAGAAATTGAAGGAGATGAATTTCCGCCTTTCCGGAAAAGTAATTCTTGCAGCTGCAGTCCTGCTGAAAATGAAGGCCGAGCGCATCGGCTTGGAACAATTATACCTGTTAATGAATCCTCCAGAGCCAGAGGAGCTTGGTGACGAACCGGAACTCGAAAAACACTTCACCAAAGCAGAGCTACAGAGCAGAATTCCGATGCCCAGGAAAAGAAAGGTTACAATTTTTGAACTGGTTGATGCTCTGAAGAAAGCCCTTGAGGTTGATGAGCGCAGGAGGCAGAGAGTTTTGGATTTGAGGCCTGCTCCGCGAATTCTTGACATCAAGAAACCGGATATTTTTTCAAAAATACAGGTTGTTTTCTCAAAACTCAGGGACTTGGCAAGGAAATTCAAGAGCAAACTAATACCTTTTGAAGAACTA
>CAYGXR010000095.1:0-2686 GCA_964354095.1 Candidatus Woesearchaeota archaeon | reverse complement strand
TTAATCTCCTAAGCTAATGATGGAATTACCTCATCGAAAAGTGCTGAGATAAGAGGGCGGACATCAACTCCGCTTATGGCCAGCTTGGTCATTTCCATAGCTACAGCTACTAAAACAAATAAAGGACTTATCATTAGTTTTTGTGTTAGTTGTTCCATATTAGCCTCTTTAGCTTTAGTCATAATAGCAATATAGACTATATAAGGCTTTCTATATAGACTCAATATAGGAACTTTATAAAGGACCTGTTATTCTGCCATATGGAAACATTTATAAGGGAACAATGGTTATACCTGTATGTAATGGAAAACCCTAAAAATCTATATGGTAATGAAGAAGGTATGTACACCCTCCTAAATCGCGAGTACTTCGACATTGCAGGCAAACTGCACGAAGCACTGAAAGAGCAAGACATTAAATATGCGGTTGTGGGCGGTGCAGGCATACAGGCAAGAATAGTCGATGCGGTTGCCAAGCAGGGCTTGGAAAGCATCAAGGATTGCAAGCACATTTTACAAACACCCTTAAGAGCCACTAAGGATATTGACATTGCAACATTGGGTGGAGATAGGGAAAAAATGTTTTCTGTGGGCCAGAAAATTTCAGGATCTCGCATAGGTTATAGTCCAATGCTCGATGCTCGCGCACTGAAATTCGAGCCTGTCGGCAAAGTACCCATAACTGTGCAGTATGAATTAAACAGGGATGATTTTCAGGGTCTGCCTGAAATGTACGATTCTGTCATAGACGAGGCTGAAAAGTTGAATCTGCGTTATAACGGCAAGCGCGGAATAGAACTCATGGTCGCCAAGCCAAAGCACTTGATAGCGTCCAAGCTTACTCGCTGGGACTCTAAAGATATAGTCGACACTTCAAATCTGCTCAAAATTTACCACGACTGTGGCAAGCAAATCGACATCGAAGACGTTAGGACAATTCTAAAAGGCAGCAATAAAGGGGATTTGTTCAGAAATCTGGAGCGAATCTGCCTTGACTTGGGCATAAGTGCTTAGAAACCCCTAAAAGACTTATCCTCGAATTTTAGGCATGACAAGGCTAACACTTGAAAAGCGGACTGCCTTGTGGCAGGACATTGCGGCAAAGATGCCATGGCCTGAGCTAAAGAACAAATACAATTTGGCAAGCTGGCAAGTGTTTTACTATAAGAATCCTGAAAAAGAAATTCTAAGGTCAAAGAAGTACCTGGCGAAACCAGAATATATTGCGCGAGTGAGGGGAGAGGCGCTTGAGCAGGTTTTGGATTGTTTTGCCAAAAATCCTTTTGTTAAAAAATATCATGATGAAATCCTGGAAGAGGGCTTGCGATTAAAAGCAAAGGGGAAATTGTACTATAATCACTGCATCATTGCTGCCGCGACATACGGCTTTCTCAGAAAAAATGATATCCCGCATACAATCGACGAAGTTGCAGATTCTTTCAACATGAAACCGCGCATACTCAAGAGGGTGTACAAAAAGTTTTACTCTTCAGAGAAGCTGCCACAAATAACAATTCCTGCATTTATCAAACGCTATACGCTGGAAGATAAGATACCTGAAGATATCAGCGCTAAAGCATTGGAGCACAACGAACAATATGCTGATGTTTTTATCGGAAGAGCGCCGCACCATGTTGCGCGGTACTGGCTTTGTCGTGCACGCAGGGAGCTTAGCGGCGATGGAGTAATAGCAAAGGTTTCTTTCACTAAGAATTGGGGCGACGTCTGCCAGGCCACAATTAACTTGATGGACAGGCAGCTTGAGGAAAGATTAAAAGCGTAACTGCCGTATTTTATCTGAAAAATGGAAGCAAATCTGCAGCCTGTGCTTGAAACCCGCATTGCAAGAACAAAGGAGCCTGTCCTGATTGAAAACAAGGCTGCAATAATCAAGGGGTTTGGCAAGCTTAACGGCCTAGTTTTTAATGGCAGGCATTACACTGATATGGACACCTTGCTGGCCGTTGCAGCCGCGGGCCACATCAGAAATAAAAGGCCTGTGCCGCAGGCCTGGTTCATAAGCAAGTTTGATGCTGATGCGCATGAATTCCATACCTTGTACAAGAAAGCTTTCCCGGAGCAATGCGCGAAGTATGTTATGGAAGATTACCTCGGCTATTATGCGGGCGTTTTCAGCTGCGACTTTGATTATGCAATGAAGCTTTACAGGCTGAATGGCGGCCTGAAAGGCTGGACACCAAATGTCGGCGCGGCTGCAATCTTATGCGCTGCCAGCCCAAGCCAGGAATACGAAATCTGCTCTGCGCTTGGAACAACAATGACAACCATCACAAGGAAAAAGCTAATTCTTTGCAGGGATTAGCTGTTTGGCATCCCTGATTTGCTTTTCCAGTTCAGCAACTTTGGCTATTGCAGGGCGCAATAGCTCTCTTGCAGGTTTATTCTCTCCTTTGTAATCCAGGTATAGATTTTTATTTGTGACTTTAACCAAAACCCAGGCATATTCCCTTGCATAAAGCAGTTTCTCCTCGGGCGCAGCTGCCTTCTCAAGCAGCCTGTGTATTACAAATAAATAAGTGCTGTAAGCAAATGCAGGGAGCCTGCCATCATCGAAAGTAGTTTTAAAAATGTCCCTGGATTTTCGCAAATATTCCACATCTTCTTTATCATTATTTAGTTTATGCCAAATTTTAGCAACAGATGAATAGCTTTCACCAAGATCGCCG
>CAYGXR010000094.1:0-6421 GCA_964354095.1 Candidatus Woesearchaeota archaeon | reverse complement strand
GCAAACAAGACGCTCTATGTTACAAATGTTGATTTCCCAACACCTTCATCTACCGTGTCTGTACCTAGCAGAAGCCAGATAGATTCCTTCAAGACGGAAACGCTCAGGATTTATGACAGAGTTAAAGGCTGGCTGGCTTTGGGCGGGGGCGAGAAGGAAGATGTTATACTGAACATAGGCGATTCTAATGTAAAGCTTTTTGATGCTGTTGCCGGCAAGCCATATGCTGTAAATCTGAGCGTGACTGGAGGCTCCGGCGAGAACTTCAAAATAAATGTTACTGAAACTAATGGCTATCCGCCATTTGCCCTGCCGCAGTCTGCGGATTCCAATGTTTCAAACATTGCGGCGGCATATTTCAGTGATGTAGGTTACGATACAGAAATTCACTTTACCATGATCCCAACTGGAGGCCGTTATTTCTCTGGCAGTGAAGCATATGCTATCAAAATAAAAGTCTATAATTCCACTGGCTTGATAGCAAGCGGTTATGTTAATGTTACAGACAGGAGCTTTCCGCAGCCATCTGGCGTCCAGCAAGGCCTATTTAGCCAGGGAAATATAGATTCGTTCAAAACGGAAATCTTAAGAATATACGACAGGATTAAAGGATGGTTATCACTATGAGGACTTGGCCACTGCTCATCTTGCTGTTGCTAGCGGCGATACCGCTAGCTGTAGAAGGTGCACCTACAATAGTCAATGCTAGCATAATCAATGCTAGTTCGAATTTGACTTTACCTATTAACTATGCTGTTGCTCCTACATCTTATCTCGATTTGGTAGAGGGAAATCCTGATTTTGCCCTGGAGGTTTGTACAGATGGCTCAGACATTTCAGGCTATAATGCGAGCTGGGGCTACAAGGCAGGTAACTCTTCTGATTTCAAGTTAATTGGCGAGCTTGGCGGAACCGGACAGAATTATACAACGTTTGCGTCTTCAGTTGGAAATTGCTATCGCACTGCGGCAAATTGGAATTTCTACGACCAAGCAGCAGTTTATCCAGGAGTAGTTTATGCTGCTGTTTCTACTGACTCGACCATAGGCACCTCAGACATATGGACAGAGATAAAGCCCCAAGGCGGCAGTAATTGGTTGCGAGGTTCTTACAACTTGAATAATTTTGCTTCAACTCTTAATGAAGGCACAGGGGACATATCTGTAATTGTAAATGGCATAATAGGCACAACTGCAACAGGAAGCCAGGAAATTTATCCTGGCGGAACTGCTGTTAACAAGCAGGCTATTGTGCTTGGAGTTTGCACAAATACTACAAATCTGGATGGCTGGGATTGTTACAGCTCAAACCTGACAAGCCCCGGCGTCAGCAATACTTTAGGCACAGGGACAATTCCAAATGAAAACACTGCAGATACTCGCTATTTGCTTGTAAATGGTCTTAATTACTCATTTTGCGTAGGGCCAGACCTCTCAGTAACTGCATTAAGCATCACTCCAGCTTCAGTATACCAAAGCGAAAGTGCTTTGCTGAATGCAACAATACAGAATCTTGGAAATGTAAATGTTACAAGCAGCTTTGATATTTCATTTTTAGATGGTGCAACACCTTTGCCTGATGTAAGTTTAACAGGTTTGAATCGCAGTGAAACAAAATATGCAACTTACTCATATGATACTACTAGCCTGGTCTCAGGCAACCACACTATAACTGCTGTAGTGAATGTTACAGGCCTTGGAAATTGTTATTCGGGCAATGACAACATCACAGCGAATTTTACGCTTATGAAGACTTACAACTTAACAGTTTATATTAATGGAACGCCAACAGATGTGTTCTCAAGGCCAGGCAGACCTTATAATGTCACGATAATCGCCGAAGATTCTGACGGAAATAACGCTGCTAACCTGACATTAAAAATAACGGAAAAGAATGGGCTTAACTTATTTGCGCTATCACAGGGCTTTGATTCTGAAGGCGAAAGGCGCGGTGTTTCATCTTCATCAGTAGCAGACGTTATGACAAACAGCTCCGGCATAGCGGATTTGGCATTAATACCAATGGGCAACAAGCTGTTTTTGCCAATATACTCCGATCAAAATGCTACTGATCACATTGGAAATTACAGTCTCTTTATAGAATTGTTTAATGGAGCTGAAAAGCTGCAGCTCTATAATGTAACTTCAGACAGCCTCATTAATCAATATAACTTAACATTAGAAAACCAGACTGAGCTAGACCCGACAGCTTTGGAAGAAAATTCAATATTCGCGTTTAATAATAACAGATGGATAAATGCGACAATTAATTTCATGATACAAGTATTTGGTAGTGTACAAAAATGGACAAACTTAACCGCTCCGTAATGTTGGCAGGTTTACTAATAGCAACAGCAATGCTGTGGCTGGCCGCGCCTGCAGATGCTGTGATAACATCTGTGCAAATAGTCGATGTTAATGGTAATGTGACAAACTTGAATCATGACAGCCAGACGCAGAGCTATGCTGATGGCAGTTTGGGAAATCCGAATGTTTTTGTTAAGATATGTTCAGATAATGCGGCTGCAGATTTGCTGAATAAATTCACCGGCTTATCCTATAAAGTGGGCAGCTCGACAATCAGCCTTCACGTTCTTCCTGCTAAGATAACCTCTGTTGACGGAAGCGGCTGCGCAACTATCGACTTGGACATAAATTTCTTTACAGCCAGATATGGAGGAATACCGCAGATTGCAATCAGCGACTCATTGGATTTGAGCTCACCGATATTTTGGCCGCTCAGTGTTAGTACAGGTTATCTAAAAGGCAATTTTACTTTAAGATACGTACAGGTTGCAGCAGACAAATTAAACGTTACAGTAACGCATGCGCTAGATGAGTCTGGCAATGACATAACAACAAATAAGAAATTTATTTTGGTGGGTTTGTTGGATTCACTCGGCAACCTGCTTGATGTTAAGCAAGTTGGAATCAACGAATCTGTGCTTATGGATTGGAATGGGGATACTAATTTCAATTTTGTTGTAAATGGCTTACCTTTTGGCCAGGCCTTCTGCGGCCAGGGCCAGACTCTTTGTGATGATGGTGTTTGTAGGCCTGCAGGAACTTGTACGCTAAGAGGCTGCTCAAATGATACCACAAACGGAGTTTGTGAAATAGGCGAAGGCTGCGGCTGCGCAGATTGTGTCAATAAGCAGGACAGCTGCGAACAGGGCTTGGTCTGCATTAATGGAGCCTGTAGAACTAGGCCGGTTGCGCCAACAGGTGCGGTTTTTGGGGCAATTTCTGAATGGAATTGCACCTGGACAAGCACGTATGATGAAACTGCACAGCCTGGAAGCCCAATAGATTTAATTTATTATCACGACTGCACGCTGCTGCGGGAAGTTTCCATTGATGTTTCCAGCATTGTAATCGGAGCCAGGATAAAGACGCTTGGCAATTATACAGTTATATCGTCGCCGCCTTCTACTGCACCAACAGGTTATGTTTTCGGTTATTTTGCGTTCGAACATAACATACCAGCAGAGAAGTTCAACAAAATCACAATACAGTTTAAGGTGCCAAAAGCAGATCTTAACGCAAAGGGTTTCCAGACTTCAGACATAACACTGAGAAAATTTACAGATAGTAGTTGGACTGTATTGCCGGCAAAGCTAGTTTCCGAAGACAATGATTATTACTATTTTGAAAGCACACCTGGCACTTTAAGTTTATTTGCGATAGTCGCAGAGCATGTTGGTGCTGCTCCAGCACCAGTACCAACACCAGTTCCAACACCTCCAACGCCAGCAGTTGTAACACCTGCATTTCCAATTGTTCCAATAGCCTTGATTGTTCTGCTGATGCTTGTCATAATTGCTGCAGGCTATCGTTGGTACATACGCAGACCTATGACAATAACCATGCCCAAAGCCAGAGCTCCGATCAGAATAACAATGCCAACAATCAGAGTTCCCCCAGTAATTCCGTCAGAAACAGTTCAATTGCAGCGAAGAATTGCTGAAATCAAGCGAGCGCTGGAACGTCCTATATCAAAGCAAGCATCGGAAGTTCAAAGAGTTGCTAAAACCAGAAAAGAAGCCAAGAAAGAAGTTGTTAAGCCGAAAGCCAAGCCTGCCAGGCGAATTAAACCAGTAAAAAAAACTGGTGAGAAAAAGTTTTACAAAGCCCTGGGCGGCGTTGAAAAAGCATTGCGGTAGGCTAATTTAGAAGTTTATTTTTGACAATTAACAAGTGCATAAATAACTATATATATCAATTGCGCTTTATTTTTAAGGGCGCACTATGGAACTAAAATTAAAGCTAATAACAGTCTTAGTAATTTTATGTGCAGCCTTATTTCTATCAAGCGCTGCAGGCCATGCAGCATTTGTGAATTTTGCAAGTCCTATAGAGAACATGCAAGTCATAAAGCAAATTGAAGCAAGCCAGCAAGCCAAGACCCTGCCTGTTTCAATTGATGCAATAGTCGTTTTACCAACAAAAGACATGAAGAAAACAAAAGAAGCTGTAAATTTCATAAGAAATAATGGCGGCGTTGTCTCTATTGTTTATGTTCCAAATACGCTTGTGGTTTTGAAGCTCCCAAAAAGTCTTGAAACCAAGATAGTGACAAAGTTTGGAGCAAAGGTTTTCAGGGATCAAACCAAGCTTGCAGATTTGAAAAAAATCTCCAAAATAGGCGCAAACATATTGTCTGCTAAATTATCTGGTGTAAAATATCCAGCAAGCACGGAACCCTTTAAGGACACTTTATTAATCGCCTCAGATGCTCCAACAAAAGGGTCTGCTAAGCTTTCTCCGCCAGGCAGCTCAGGCTATCCTCCGCCTGCAAGTGCAAGCTACACCAGCTACTACATGATCGGCGATGTTTTTTTCTCTGTTGTTCTGATGGAAAGCAATGGCTCAATTGACGCTAATCTGGAAAACTGGACCTCGACTGAAGAAAATACCGTTGATGCACAAATTGCGACTGGAATGAATTGGCTGGTAAACCGTTCGATAGATTATGGCGCTTCATATCCCCTAACTTTTTGGACTTACCCAAGCCACTTTAAAGCTCAAACGAGCTACGAGCCTTCTCAAAGGCCACTAAGCGACCAAGGATTATGGGTTCAAGAAGCATTAGACGATATTGGGGTCCCTCCAAACTCAAACACTATAGCACGCACAAGGTCTTATGATAACAGTCTAAGAACTAATAACTCGGCAGATTGGGCATTTACGATTTTTGTCGTAGATAATTCAGATTATCCGAACAGCTTGTGGAATCCATACGCATACTTCGGTGGCCCGTATGAAATTGTAAAAAATCCCGCAGATATTGCATCCACATCAGCGCATGAAACCTGCCATGTATTTTGGGCTTTAGATGAGTATATGGGCAGTTCTACTTGTAGTAGCCATTCAAGCTGCTCACAAACATCAGGAATTCTGCAAGTGGAAAATCAGAATTGCCAGTATAGTTGTGCTATTAGCCAGAACTGCATAATGCGCGGCTCGGGTATAATCGGTGCTCCTCTGTGCTATTATACAGCAGGCCAAATTGGCTGGCGAGATATCAATGCAAATGGCGTTACCGATTCTATCGATTATGCGTATAATTCTGCAGACTTTGATACAGACGGCGATGGGATAATAAATTATTGGGACACAGACGATGACAATGACGGCATTATCGACAATGTAGATGCGTGCCCCAAGTCTGCAGGCTTTCCCATATATAATGGCTGCAGTCCTCCTGCTGTTACTGTTGATGCAAACGCTACCGTGATAAATGTGGGCGATACTATTAGGATTTCAGCAGACGCCACCGATAATTTTGAGGTTGCAGAAATCAAAATTTATGTTGATTCAATAGATCAAGCAGGTTTAACCTGCACTGGAATAGGAACCACTAGTGCAAGCTGTTACAAGGATTTAAGCTATGGGTCTGCAGGAAGCCATACATTTTATGCAACTGCCAAAGATGATAACAATGTAACAAGAGACCCGCCGGCAGGTGAAAACACCTTTACTGTTCTGCCGGATTCTACAGATCCAACGGTTGCAGTTTCAGCCAGTCCAAATCCGGCAGATATTGGGCAGACAATAACAATAACTGCAAATGCAAATGATAACTTTAATCTTGCGGAAATAAACATCATAGTTGATTCTGTTGTAGCTAAAACCTGCGCAGTTTCAGGAAAATCTGCATCCTGCAACTATCAAACATCTTATTCAACAGTTGGAACGCATAATTATTATGCAAACGTAACAGACTCTTCCGGCAACAGCGCGCAAACAACACCGATTCAAAACTTTGATGTTGTTGACATTGGGAATCCAACAGTCATAGTTTCGGCTCCAGCTTCGGTCTTAATCGGGCAGGTGATTACAATTACTGCAAATGCAAATGACAATTTTAATCTTGCAGAAATAAAAATAGTTGTTGATGGCGCAACTGCAAAAACCTGTTC
>CAYGXR010000093.1:0-10134 GCA_964354095.1 Candidatus Woesearchaeota archaeon | reverse complement strand
CAATCTACACCATGGAATCCCTGAATGTAATTTTCCTAGCATTTACAACAATAGTGCTTCTGGTGATTGCAGTAATTCTGGCAGACATAAGAAAAGAGCTGAAGGGCGTCTACTAATTATATTTTATTTTTAAAGTATTGTATAAATCTCTGCCTAATTCTGTAAGGCGGTAATGACCGCGCGGATCATCTTTTGTTAAAGTTTTGGAGATGAACGGTGATGATAAAAGTTGGTCTATTGCTTCATCAAATTTGTTTGTTTCGCCTTCTTCCTTAAGGAAAAATTCTTTGGGCACTTTGAGTCTAGCAGCTAAGGTTGAATAGTCGTGTTCTTTTTCTCCAAGTGCTACGATAATGGCTCTGCATACGGGCTCGGATAATACTTCGAGAAGAAATTTTGAACGGAGTTTAGAATCGAGCCTTTTTACCGCATCATCAAATCCCATTTTATCGCCTTTTAGCTTCAAATTTTAAGGCTTAACTTTTTAAAACTTCTCGTCTAGATTTATGTGAAAGATGACAAATAATGTACAGCCAATATTCATTCTGCCTGAAGGCACCTTGCGGAATACCGGCAAGTCTGCACAAAAGGCAAACATCGCTGCGGCCAAGGCTGTTGCCGAAACAGTTAGGACTACCTTGGGCCCGAAAGGAATGGACAAGATGCTTGTCGATTCGATGGGCGATGTTGTAATTTCTAATGATGGCGTCACTATTCTTGGTGAGATGGAAATAGAGCATCCTGCAGCCAAAATGATGGTTGAGATTGCCAAAGTGCAGGAAGATGAGGTCGGCGACGGCACAACAACAGCAGTTGTGCTTGCTGGAGAATTATTGAAACAAGCTGAATTTCTGATTGACAAAAATGTTCATCCAACTGTTATTGCAAAAGGCTACAAGATGGCTACTGAAAAAGCACAGCAGCTTTTGCAGGGAATTTGCAGAAAAGTTGATGTAAAAGACAGGATGACTTTATTGAATATTGCCAGAACTGCAATGACTGGCAAAAATGTTGAGCTGGCAAGAGAAAAGCTTGCTGAGATTGCAGTTGACGCTGTTTTGAAAGTCCTTGAAACGGGTTCAAACGGCAGCGTGTCTATAGATTCTGACAATATAAAGATTGAGAAAAAGGAAGGCGGCGGGATTGATGATTCAGAATTGATTGATGGCATTGTCATAGACAAGGAAAAGGTGCATCCTGATATGCCAAAAGTCACAAGAGATGCAAAAATTGCATTGCTGGATTGCGCCCTGGAAATAAAAGAAACTGAAACCGATGCCAAGATCCAGGTTGATGATCCCAGGCAATTGCAGGCATTCATCGAATCCGAGCAGAAAATGCTGAAGGATATGGCTGAAAAAATTTCAGCAAGCGGCGCTAATGTTGTATTTACGCAGAAAGGAATTGATGATTTGGTGCAGCATTATCTGGCAAAAAAAGGAATCTACGCCGCAAGAAGGGTTAAGAAAACAGATATAGAAGCTCTTGCAAAAGCAACTGGCGCAAAAATAATTGCAAATCTTGATGACTTGAGGCAAAATGACCTTGGCTTTGCGGGAATTGTTGAAGAAAAGAAATTGCACAAGGAGTCAATGACATTCATACAACACTGCAAGAATCCAAAGGCTGTTTCAATCTTGCTGCGTGGCGGTACAGAGCATGTTGTTGCTGAAGTAGAGCGTGCGATGACAGATGCCGTAGGCGACGTTTCTGCAACAATATCTGTGGGAAAATACGTTGCTGGCGGGGGTGCTTGTGAAGTTGAGCTGGCAAAGCTGCTCAGGGCATTTGCAGAAACTCTTTCTGGAAGGGAACAGCTTGCAGTGCAGGCATTTGCAGAAGCATTGGATGTAATTCCAAGAACACTTGCTGAAAATGCAGGCATAGACCCTATTGATGCTCTAACTGAATTGAAAGCAAAACATGATAATGGAGAAATATTTGCTGGCCTTGATGTTTTTACTGGGAAAGCTGTTGACATGGCCTTGAAAGGGGTTATAGAGCCTTTGAAAATTAAAACGCAGGCAATACAGTCAGCATCAGAAACTGCAATAATGCTTTTGAGAATTGACGACGTTATTTCAGCTGCAAAACTGGAAAAAGGCGGAGCTGGCAGGATGCCGGGTATGCCTCCTTCTGACGACTACTAGTGTTATCTCCCTAGGTCTATACTGCATCTTCATCCTTCTGTTGTTACATTTTCGCGCTTTATGGACTCTGAGGGATAACAAAAGCTTCAATCGGTATTTCTATTCGTAAGTAACAAACAAATGTTAAAATAACCATATCGCATTGCTATTAAATGCGATCTAGCTCTTCTGATAAACTGCAAAAACGGCTTATTGAGTCAAATATCAAGACACAGGAATCTGCTGCACAGGTTGTAAAATCGGTCAAAGAGCTTGTATCTTCTCTGAAAGAAGCTGGCGAAGCCCCTGAGCCTGAATTGCAGATTCCGAAAGACATAAATGAAAAACTTGATAAACTACTCCAACAAAATATGGAAGTGGCTACAAAACTTGATGAGCTGTTAAGCTTGCTTAAACAGCCAAGGCCAATGGAACCGCCGCCACAGCCATCAACCTGGAGAAGATTATGATAATCAGTGGACAAAAAGGCATAACACCAATCATTGCCATAATCTTACTATTAATGATGACAGTTGCAGTAGCAGGAGCTGCTTTTTTCTGGCTGAGCAGAATCCAAAATCAATTGCAAGGTGGTGTTGAGTCCTTTCAGGGCACACTGATGACCCAAATCGCATCAAAGGTTGATGTTGTTGATGCTGACTACAACAATAACACTAATCTAACAATATTTTTCCAAAATACAGGCAATACAAAAATTCCAGTTACAATGGATAATACTTTTCCAACAACAACTTGGATTTTGAAGGATGAAAACCAAGTGGCTGTATGCTCTTCAAATTGGTATAATCTTACTTATGCCCCCTGTGTAGACGGATGCAGTCCTACAACTCAAATGGATGTTGGTGAGATACACAGAGTAATACTAGACTTGGGGTCTGGATGCAACATTCCCCTACCTGGAAGCGCAGGCCACGTATACTCATTTACAGTAGACTTTTCAGGAAAGACAACATCTAGCGGCAGCTTTGTACCATAGCCTCAATAGAAAAACTAAATAAACCCTAAGCATAGCTTTTACACTATGGCCGGCCACAAAGCAATTACCACTGTCATTGCAGTTCTGCTTGTAACAGCAATCACGCTTGCGGTTGCGATGTCTGCTTTTACATTCATACAGAAAACCCAGAGAAGCGCCCAGGGTATTACTGAAACTTCAACTTCCAGTTTCCTGCAAAGAGCTGCAACTTGCGGGAAACTGGTTTCATTTAAGTTCAATCCTGTTACAAACATCTCAGAAGCTGTTGTGCGAAACTGCGGATTCAGGGACATTGATTTGAGCCATGATAATTTGCAGATAATTGTCAAAACGCAGGCTGAAAGCTGCGTCTTCAAGCTGAACTCAACCAACTGCGCAAATTGCATTGGAAAATTAGGCATCGGCTCTTTCACAGCTCTGCAGATAAATGCTTCTGCAGTTTATTGTGCTTCAACGCTTGCGGATTTGTTAAATGCTGCTATTGGCCAGAATGTGGAAATCGTTATGTCTGATACATCCGCATCGTTTAGCACAGCAACAACTTTTGTACCTATGCCTATTGTTGTTTGTGATTTTGGTTTGAATCGGCCTTCAGCAATAGTAAACGTCACCGCGTGCTATAATTATACTATACTTAACAAAGGTAATGCACCAGATAAATTCGAGATATCTGTACCACAATACTTCTTTCCAGGCTCGCCGATGCTTAACCTTTTCAATAGCTCCAATTGTTCTGGGTCTTACTTGTCTACGCTTACAACTGCAACATTACCAGTAAATAGTACTGGGACCTTCAGCGTTTTTGTAAATTTGGAAGGTGCCCCCCCACCTTTTTGTCCCGGTGTGTCCTGCTCCGCTCTTTGTTTTGCAAATGTCAAGTCAACTAATTGCGCAGGTACTTCTGCACGGGACATCATAAATCAAACATGCTAAAAGCTCAATCAACAATCATCGGATTTATTCTGGTAACTGCAATAGCCGTTATTATAATTTCATTTACATTGTTCTGGGCAAGGCCTCTGATTGAGAAAACGCAGGACCAGCAGGAAGTTATGCGGCTGGAGCAAAAAATGCTTGAGCTGCACAGTGCAATAAAGAACGTTGCATCTGCACAAGGCGCAATTTCAATGCCCTTTGACATTAGAAGAGGCATTATTGCATTAAACAATGTCGATAACACTATAAATTACCAGGGCCAGTTTAACATAGAAAATCCAGTTTCAAGAAAACTGGTTTTTGGGAATAACACTATGCCTAGCAATACTACAATACCAATTGCTGCAGAAATCGTTCCATTAGGCATAGAAGAGCCTGCATATCTGTTTGAACAAGGAGCGATTGAATTTAATCTTCATTACAGAGTTGTTAACGATACCAACACTGGCAATTGCTATCGCATAAAATTAGTTCCAGGCCAGCAGGCTGCGGCAGGCGTCGGAAGCCATGTGATTAAATTAACATGGCTGATGGAAAATACCACTACAGATAGTGTAGCTTTTGCGGGCTGCAGCAACAATCGAACAGCTGACCAGGTAGTTGAATTTAACATACAATAAAATGAAACGCGCCCAATCGGAAATAATCTACCTCATTTTAACGATAGGCATAGCTTTCTTGCTTGCTGCAGGCGTTTTTGCTTTTTCAAAAAGCATGCGCGAGAATTTGAGCGGCCAGCTTGCTGATGCTGGTTTGGAACGCACTTCTGCACAAATAGAAGCTGGCTTTCTGAAGCTAAAGGCAATAGCAGACAGCACAGATGAGCAGAATATAACCCTGAAACTGTCTTTGCCTACCGAGATAGGCGAGCAGCGCTACACCATTTCAGCTGCGGGGATAAATGTTGTAGAGCTGAGAACAATCGGCAGCCCTTCAATACCAAAGCTTCTGGCAATAAAGTTCTGGAATGTTACGATAAGGGGCTTCGTTGATTCCGCACAGGGTTTTGTACAGCTGGAGCTGCAGAATTCGAGTTCTGTCCTGCTGAAATAATTGTTAAGCGTTATGGTTGGTATGCAACTACATGAGGGGTTTATGCCGAACAAAAGGCTTTTCAAAGTCAATATGTAGGAATAGAATGAGGTATGGCCTTTGTACTTAAGCACGCGGTAAAACGGCTTTTCAAGGCGCAAAATGCTGCACAAAAAGAAAATGCCGCAGAATCTGAGAGCACAACATCCGCTGAAGAGATTACCCAAGAGTCGGTAGAGCAGCCCAAATCAGAAAGCTCCAAAAAAATCGTGGCGGAAGCAAAATACGCAGACCACATTGCACTGCCGAAGGAATATGCTGCTGTTGAAGCCAGAGTTGACACGCTCGAAAAATTGCGGTCAGTAGCTGAGAGCTACCCGCTTGTTACAACATCCTTTAAGGGCATGAAATATGTTGTAGCCACCGCAACAGTCAGATTCAATCCTGTTACAAACCAGCTAATGTACATAGTGGAGGAGCCTGCTGTCAGCGACTATGTAAAAGACACCATAAAGCAAACGCTGAAACTGCTCCAGGAGAGACTTGAGATTGAACCTTCAAAACTGAAGGCTAGAAAAGAAGTTTACAATTATGTTGATGAAAAGGTAAATGAAATCTGGGATTATCTTGGCGCATCATTGACGGAAGATGATGAGTTAAAGGCGAAGTATTACATTCTCAGGGATACGATTGGCTATGGCCACATAGAGCCGCTAATGCGCGATCCAGACATTGAGGATATTAGCTGTGATGGTGTCGGCCAGCCTGTTTTTGTTTTCCATAGAAATCCCTCTTATGGCGAGCTGATAACAAACATTTCTTTCAGCACCAAAGAGGAGCTGGACAGTTTTGTAATGAAATTAGCACAAAAGGCAGGCAGGACAATCTCTGTTGCAACTCCTTTGCTAGATGCAACACTGCCTGATGGCTCTCGTTTGCAGACAACATTCGGAACTGATATAGCAAGAAAGGGCTCGAATTTCAGCATCAGAAAGTTCTTCAAGTCGCCCTTGACTGTTGTTGACCTGATAAAATATGGAACTGCGAATCCTCTTCTTCTGGCTTATCTGTGGCTGATAATTGATGAGCAGCAATCCTTGCTGATAACTGGAACAACTGCTGTCGGAAAGACAACTTTTCTTAACAGCATTGCGCAGTTCATAAAGCCCGGATTAAAAATAGTTTCAATCGAAGATACTGCAGAACTGCAGCTGACAAATGTTAACTGGGTGCCGCAGGTTGCAAGAACAGGCTATGGCCCGAAAAAATACGGCGAAGTCACTATGTTCGACCTTCTGAAAGCAGCCTTGAGGCAGAGGCCTGATTATTTAGTTGTAGGCGAAGTTAGGGGCAGGGAAGCATCTGTTATGTTCCAGGCGATGGCGACAGGCCATCCAGCACTATCAACATTGCATGCAGACAGCATAAATGCTGTTATGGACCGATTAACTACAAGGCCCATTGACCTGCCTGTTTCGCTGCTTGAAAACCTTGATGCGATAGTATTTTTGGAAAAGACAAACAGGGACGGCAGGTTAATCAGGCGTGTTGCGCAGATACTTGAAATTGAAGGTTATGACCGGGATACCGGCAAGCTGAAAACAAATGTGGCTTTTTCCTGGGATCCTGTGAAAGACATTTTTGAAACGCATGATTCTGCAATTTTGGCAAAAATTGCAACAAAGCGCGGGCAGACGCCTGAGCAGTTGAAAGACGAGCTGTTGCGGCGCGCCAATTTGCTGCAGTGGATGTTCCGAAAAGACATAACTAAATTCAGGGACGTTGCTAACTTAATTAATCAGTATTACACAAATCCTGCACAACTTGCTGCATTGATGCGAGCATAAAAATGGCTGACATTTACAAACAGTCCTTTGGGCTCTTCAGCCCAATAATTAAAAAATATCCCAAAGTATTGGTTTCCTTAGCTGTACAGCTGCGCAAGGCACGCATGACGATGCCTGCTGAACACTGGATGGCATTCTGCATGCTTGCTGGTGTTTTAGCATTTGTAGTTAGCTTAGTAATCAGCATCGTATTTGCGCTTGGCTTGCAGATGGGCCTTATCGCAATTATTTCTGCTCCTCTGATTTCAATTGGTGTTGGTTTTGGAACTGGTGCCTTGGCATATTTTTATCCTGCTATAACGGCGGATGAAAGGAAAAAAAGGATTGAAAATGCCATAGCGTATGGTACTTTGTATCTGGCTGCGCTTGCGCGGGCTGGCTTCCCGCTGCCGCAAATGTTCAAGCTCATGGCAGGCTTCAAAGAATATGGCGAACTTTCCAGAGAAGCCGGCAAAATCTCAAATGATATTGATGCTCTCGGTCTGGATGCGCCTGAGGCTCTTGCGCGGGCAATTAAAATGTCTCCTTCTCCTGCCTGGGCAGAACTTCTGGTTGGACTAAAAACAACAATAACAGTTGGCGGCGATTTGGCCAAATACCTTGATGAAAAGGCCAAAGGTTTTGTTGACGATTACAAAAGAAGGCTCTCTGAATTCAGCGAATTCCTGTCAATGCTGATTGAAATCTATATCACGCTTGTCGTTGTAGGCGTGATTTTTTTCATAGTCATTACATCGGTCATGAGCTCTATTGGCGCAGTTCCGGTGCCATTCCTTAAAACTGTAAACCTGCTTGTTGTAACAATCGGCATTCCTGTATTAACTGCTGCATTCATCTTAATTGCAAAGGGGGCGTCGCCGCTGGAGGATTGAATGGATAAAGACACACCCATCATAGCCATGTTTAGGAAAAACAAACTTCTTCTGCCAGTAATCGGAGGACTGGTGTTAGGAATAATTATGGCAATACTGCTTCTTCTGAAGCAGCCGAGCACTGTTTTGGTTTCAGTCCTCTCGCTCGGCATAATAGGCATTTCGCTTCCGCATTTCATAATAAGTTATCTTGCATTCAAGGATATTCGTGCAGCAGAGGATGCATACCCAAATTTTCTCAGGGACCTGACACAATCGGTTTCATCTGGAATGACAATTCCGCAGGCTGTCACAATGGCCAGCCAGACAGAATATGGCGCGCTGACAAAATACATTATAAAATTGAATACAAATATGGCCTGGAATACTCCGTTCCCCGAGGCCTGGTCAAGATTTACAGACCTGCTTGGCGCATCTGAAGTCATTTCAAGAATTAACGGCATTGTTTTGGAATCTTTTTACTCTGGTGGCGACATCTCTGCAGTTTTGGAATCATTATCTGAAGATGTTGACACAATAAAAAGAATGGAAGCTGACAAGCGTGCCATGATGCTCCAGCATCTTGCAGTCATGTATGTTGTCTTCGGGGTTTTCCTGAGCATCATTGTCATTTTGTATAAAATTCTGCTGCCAATCCTCTATTTGCAGAGATTTGGAGCATTTAGCGGCATGGCTTTCAGGCCGACTGAACTTTTAGGAGTTGACTATTTCAAAAATCTCTTTTTCATAATGACCTTAATACAAGCCGGCTCACTCGGCGTAATCGCCGGCCAGATTACTGAGGAGAAATTAATTGCAGGCTTCAAGCACATAGTCATTATGCTGGCTGTTGGCATTGTCGTGTTTTTCCTGTTCATCTTCCCATCAAAACTGACGTTTAACCTTGAAGTATCCCCGCAATCTCTGGGCATAGGGCAATCTTATACGGTAGCTGGCAGCATTTATTTTGATGCGCAGCCTGCCGGCGGCGCAAAAATTGAGATACTGGGGGCAACTGGCGAGCTTACCACCTTATCTGCTAGTAGCCTCGGCGAATTCACCACAACATTAAAAGCGCCTACTCAGCCGGGCCCGTATCAGATCTCAGTAATGTTTGCATACGGCTCAGAATCGAGCACAGAGACGAGGGCGGTTACCGTGAGCTAATGCAAAGCTTTGTTGTAGCGTGAGCTTTGAGCAAAATGTTAAGCCTATGAGTCTAAAATCATTAATCACCAGTTGCAAGTTGCCAGCTAAGCTTTGCAAACTCAGAGAGATAACCTTTTTAGTTCTTATTTTAACATTTTCAACGGAGCGCTGGCTATGAAAGGTCAAACTTGGGTTGAGTTTATAATTGCAACTTCCATTTTCCTGCTTTCAATCGGGTTTATTTTTGTCACAGCTTCAGGAAATCTGAAGGAGGAAATACAAAAGAGCCAGCAGCAAACTGCTTGCCTCAGGGCATACGAGCTTGAAAACTTCCTTAGCCAGCCAGGGATCCCGGCAAACTGGACTTTCTCGTCCGGTGTTTCTGTTTTTGGCCTAAGTTCCGGCAATAAAACACAAATCATCGTATCAAATGACAAGTGGCAGGCCATGAAAGCCATAGGTTTTGTAAACCTGTCTCAAAATTCAACGCCGAGCCAAAGCTGGCACATCAATTACAATACATATGCGTTTGGTTTTAACACCTCTAGGCTTGACGGCAATTGCACAGTTGAGAATGCTATTACACTTTGCCGTAATATGGAACACTTAGGCATTTATCTGAATGTAACTGCAAACAGCACATCGCAGAGCAGGATAAAACTAGAACTGTTTTTCCCCTTTAGCAACATTACAATTGGTAACTCTTCAAACGAAAGCAATGATTTAATTAGCACATCGAGTGCAAATGGCACTTACGTAAATCTTATCTTAAATACTAATTCTACGGACCAGGACCTCATTACATTATACATGTCGCCAGCCCCCACATTAATTTTCATAGAACAATTCAATGTCGATAGCGGGCAATACCTGCCATTCTTGCTAGGCAACAATACGCTGCTGCAGGACAGTTTCGGGCCATTTTCGCCTCCGAATGCAATGCTTTGTGATACAAAAGTTTCCGGCTTGCTTAATCTGACAAATGAAAGCCTGCTTGCTGATTTCAATTTGGGAGCGTGGTGATGGCCATGAACAAAAAGGGACTGTTCTTCTGGATTGAACTTATTCTTCTCGTTATAGTATTAACTTTAGTCATGCTTAGCTTCCCGCGTTCAGAAGATAATTTTCTTGCGAACAAGGATTCTTTGGATTTGCAGAAATTGGGCTTTACAACATTGCAGAGCCTTGACAAT
>CAYGXR010000092.1:0-5129 GCA_964354095.1 Candidatus Woesearchaeota archaeon | reverse complement strand
AAGATTGAGGAATTTGTTGAATTGCCTGCTGGCCGTGGAAAACTAGCGAAAGTGTGTGCATTTGTCGGCCCTGAACTGAAGGATTCTGCAAAGAAAGCCTGCGATTCTGTTGTTTTGTCTGACGATTTTGATTCTTTTGACAAGAGAAAAATCAGGAAACTAGCCAGAGATAATGACTTTTTCATTGCACAGGCAAATATCATGCCTGCAATTGCAAAGACATTCGGTAGATTCCTTTCGCCAATTGGAAAGATGCCAAGCCCTAAGGCTGGCCATGTTGTTCCTCCAAAAGCAAACATTGAGCCGCTTGTTAGAATGCTGAAGAAAACTGTGAAAGTTGCAATCAAAAAAGCGCCGGTATTCCAGACTTTAATTGGAAATGAAGCCATGACAGACGAGGAGCTCTTGCAGAATGCTTGGACTGTTGTTGAAAAGTTGAAGGGAAAACTGCCAAAAGGTGAGCACAACATCAAAGCCATCCTAATTAAAACTACAATGGGCAAGCCGGTGAAGGTGTAAAATAAAATGACTGTGAAAAAAGTTTCCAAAAGCATAGAGTTGAAGAAAAAGAAAGTTTCTGAATTAGCGACATTGCTCGAAAAAAGCAAGACTGTTGGCCTCATCAATCTGGCAAATCTCCCGGCAAGGCAGCTGAAGGCAGTAAGAGCAAAATTAAAGGATAATGTTCACTTCATATTTGTCAAGAAAACAATCCTGAAGCGGGCGCTGGAAGCCACAAAAAGAGATTCCGTCAAACAGCTGGCACAGCACTTGGATGGAATTTATCCTGTAATTATTGTTTCACAGCTAGATGCCTTTGAGCTTTTCAGGCAGATGAAAAGCAGCAGGCAGATGGTTGCTGCAAAGCCTGGACAGATTGCGCCTTTTGACATAATGGTTTCAGCCGGACCTACGCCATTTACACCGGGTCCTGCGATCTCTGAGCTGGCCCAGCTTGGATTAAAGACAAAAGTCGAGGGGGGCAAAATTGTAATCAGGGAGGATGCAGTTGTTGTCAAGCAAGGCAATCCCGTGCCATCGATTGCGGCTTCCATGCTTTCAAAGTTAGGCATTACCCCGATGCAAATAGGCGTAAACCTGGTTTATGTTCTGGAAAATAACGATTTTTACCCTGCAAAAGTTTTGGATATAGATATCGGCAAATATACGGAAGACTTAAAAACTACTTTCCTTAACGCTTTTAAATTAGCAATAGAGCTTGGATTTGCAACAAAAGAAACAATAACACTTTTGGTGCAGAAAGCTTATCGCGGGGCAAAGGCCCTTGAGGATAGGATACCTAAAACTCAAACATAAACATGGAAAACCTATATGCAGCAATGTTGCTGCACAAAGCCGGAAAACACATAGATGAAGCATCTATAGAAGCAGTGCTCAAGGCTGCAGGAATTGCAGCCGACAAGGCCCTGATCAAGGCCACCGTTACAGCTCTGAAAGATGTTGACATTGATAAAGTGATTAAGGAAGCTATAGCCGTACCAGCAGCAGCCGCAGGGGCAGCTGCCGCGGCACCAGCAGCTCCAGCCAAGAAGAAAGAACCGGAAGAAGAAAAGAAATCCGAGGAAGAGGCTGCAGCTGGGTTGGGTGCTCTCTTCGGCTAAATGTTCAACATTAACTTAAACTCACAAATGAGTTTAAGGATTGAAAAAATGCAGGCTGCATTTTTTCATAATATTCATGGAATTGGGCACGTCTTCAGACATAGAGAAACTTCGCCATCAGATAGCTCTCCTAGGCAGAGAGCTTGAAGCGCTCAACAATTCCAAAGAATCCTTATACAAAGAAAAGGCTGATTTTGACAATTTGCTTTCTACTACAATTGCAGAAGCTAATGAGCTTAAGGCAAAAAAGAAAACCACTGATGAAGAGATTAAAAAGAAAAAACAGTTGCGTACAGACTTGAACAAGGAGCTCAAGGCTTATTCTACAAAATTAAAATCACAGAAAGCTGCAAGCCCAAAGGCGAAGGGAAAATTATCCCCTGAAATTGTAAAGCGGCAGATAGAAGCCATGCAATACGCCATTGAAACAGAAGGCTTGAGCTTTGAAAAAGAAATTCTCTATATGGACCGAATAAAGCGCCTTAAGGCTGAAGTTGCGGCATTTGCCCCTGTAGAGGCTGAATCAAAAGAGCTTGCCGCTAAAAAAGTGCAGGCAGACCAGGCCCATATTGAGATACAAAAGCTTGCTACAGAGTCGACAAAGGGCTTTGAGCTGCTAACTTCAAAAGCCAAGGCCATAATTGAGGCCAAGGCTGCACGGGTCAACGTCCAGATTAAGCTTAAGGACCTTAAATCGCAGATTGAGTTTAAGAACCAGGATCTTGCCGAGGCCTTAAGCCAGTGGCTTACTGTAACTAAAGACATTGCGCCTGAATTGTCTCCAGAAGCGGCCGAGGCAGAATTCATCAACAAGTTTAAGAATTCCAAGAAGCTTACTAAGGACGACATACTTAAGCTACAAAGGCTGGCCACCAGGTAATTTGTAGCCATAACACATGGTAGAGAAAAAAGATTTGATGAAGCAATTTAGCAAAAAATGGAAAGAATATTATCAGCTTAATGCACTTACAGAAAGGGGCTTTGAAAGGAAAAGGTGCAAAAAATGCAAGAAATTCTTCTGGGCCTGCGATAAAAAAAGAAAGCTTTGCGGTGATTCGACTTGTGTTCCTTACAGCTTTATAGGGAAAAAATTCGGCTGGAAGCACGATTATGTTGATGCTTACAGGGAATTTGCAAGATTTTTCCAGGAGCACAACAGGACAATAATTCCAAGGTATCCCACAATAGCAAGATGGCGTGATGATACCTGGTTTGTGCAGGCTTCAATTTATGATTTCCAGCCTCATGTTGTTTCAGGAGAAGCGCAGCCGCCAGCAAATCCACTTGTTGTTGCGCAGCCCTGCTTCCGATTTAATGATGTTGAAAATATCGGCTTAACGAGCAGGCACAACAGCAATTTTGTAATGCTTGGCCAGCACAATTTCATTTCAGGAACAAGGGAAGACTGGAAGGAAGAGGATGTTGGTTTAGTAATAGATTGCTTAAAGCACTTCAAGATATCTGAAAAAGAGCTCACTTTTGTGGAAGCTGCTTGGCTTGGTGGCGGGAATGCAGGCCCTTGTTTTGAAGTTTTTGCTGGCGGAATGGAACTTCTGACAACTGTGTTCATGCAATACGCTCTCATAAACAGCAGCCTAAAGGAACTTCCTTTGAAAGTTATAGATTTTGGCTGGGGGCTTGAAAGGCTTGCCTGGCTTCTGAACGGCACTCCTACTTCGTATGAGATAACCTTTGATCCTGTTGATAAGAAATTTGCAAAACTAATCGGTTTCAAGACAGATCCTGTATTTATGAAAAAATTTGCAAAACTGAGCGGGGGCTTGGACTTGACCGAAGAGGGTGCAGATAAAGAACTGAAATTAGTTGCCAAAAAACTAAAACTAAAACCTGAAAAATTAATGGGAAAATTAGAGCCCATAAGGGCATTCTATTCCATTTTAGACCACAGCAAGGCTCTGCTGTTTGCAATTGCTGACGGCGCGCTGCCTTCAAACACCGGCGGCGGCTATAACCTTAGATTCCTGCTGAGGCGTGCCTTGCGGTTGGGAGAGAAATTTGGCTGGCCAGTTGACTTGGCCTGGCTGGCAAGAGAACATGCACAAGCATTGTATGGAAAAGCAAGACCCCGCGTTGTTACAGGCGAACGTGGCGAGGAATTATCGGAAGCAGACCTTATGCCCCTGTATCCTGAATTACGCCAGGCACTTCCCGATGTTGAAAGAATTCTGGAATTTGAAGTCAAGAAATACCAGGAATCAAAGCAAAAGATTTCACAATTCCTGGATTCATTTTTGAAAAAGAAAAAAGTTATTGATGAGCGCGATTTGATTCAATTATATGAAAGCCAGGGCGCTTTGCCTGAAGATGTTGCGGCTGCAGCTGAAAAATTCAAAGTTAAAGTAAAGATTCCTGAAGACTTCTATTCGAAAATTGCAAGCAAGCATGCACTAATAAAAGCAAAGGGCCATCCTAAAGAAAAAGAGCTTTTGCATTTGAAACTGCCTGCTACAATGCAATTATATTACCAGAATGAAAAAATGAATGAATTTGATGCCAAAGTTGTGAAAATTCTGGACAACAGGTATGTTGTCTTGGATAAGACTGCATTTTATCCTACTTCTGGCGGCCAAATCGGTGATGTTGGTAATATCAACAGGAAAGGGCAGGTCATCAGTGTTGAGAAAGTCGGCAATGTAATCCTGCATGAAGTTGAGGATATAAAATTCAGGGAAAATGACATTGTTCATTGCGAGATTGATTTTGACAGAAGGCTGCAATTGATGAGGCATCATACTGCAGTTCATATTGTAAATGGAATCTGCAAATCGCAGCTCGGAAATCATGTGTGGCAGGCAGGCTCTGAAAAAACTCCTGAAAAGGCAAGATTGGATATAACACATTATCAGACCTTAACTAAAGAAGACCTTGCAAAAATCGAAACCCTTGCTAATGAGGTTGTCCTTGCATCAATGCCTATAAACAAGAAAGTCCTGCCTCGCGCAGAAGCTGAAAAGAAGTATGGCATGCGCATCTATCAGGGCGGGGCTGTTCCAGGAAACACAATAAGGATTTTGGAAATACCGGGCATAGATGTAGAAGCCTGCGGCGGAACACATTGCAATAACACGATTGAAGTTGGCCCTATCAAAATCCTTGGCAGCAAGAGGATTCAGGATGGCATTATCCGTATTGAATTAGTAGCTGGCAAGCGGGCAATAGAAGAGCTCCAAAAAAGCGAAAATTATCTCCAAAGTGCCTCAGCAGTTTTTAGTGTGACTGAAGAGCAGCTTCCAAAGACCTGCGAGAGGTTCTTCAGGGAATGGAAAGACCTGCGAAAAGAAATTGATAAATTAAAACAGAAACCTAAAGAATAAATGTTATCTCAATGAGTTTGTAAAGTTAAGTTTATCTCTTCTTCTTCCTTTCTTTGGCGGCAGGCTTTGCTTCTGCTGGGGCTGGTGCTGCTACTGCTGCCGGAGCTCCAGCTGCGCCAGGTGCAGCTGCTGCGGTTGGGGCTGCCTGAGCTACTGCTTCTGCAGCTGCTTT
>CAYGXR010000091.1:0-3663 GCA_964354095.1 Candidatus Woesearchaeota archaeon | reverse complement strand
TTAAAGCCGGCAAAGCACACCACATTATTTTCCTTTATTGCCTTAACAATTTCTTTTAATTCCCTTTCATCAGCACAGATTGGCTTCTCCACGAAAACATGTTTTTTAGCCTTGGCCGCTTCAATTATGATTGGTGCGTGCATATTATGCCGGGTTGCAATTAACACAGCATCTACATCCGGATCTGCCAAAACTTTCCTATAATCACTTTCAAAATATTGTGCCTTGTATTGTTCAGCCAAACTCTTCGAATTAGTCGGAATTATGTCGACTATCGCCCGTAAATTAAAGTCAGAAAGCTGTTGCAAGTTTGGCAGATGCTGGCCCTGTACGAAATTTCCAGCGCCTATTATTGCAATGTTTATTTTACCCTCCCTTTTTGGAATTTCACCGAGATTTAATTTTCTCTCGATTTTTTCTTTTTGATACTGGAAAATTGCGGTAATTATCTTGCCTTCAGAAATTTCTTTGTACGCCTTTTCAGCGTCTTCAATTTTGTATGTTTTGCCTATTAATTTTCTAACGTCCACTTTTTTGTCTTTAATTAAATCCAAAAACGCAGACATGTTCCTGTTCAAAGTCCACTTGACATAGCCAATTGGATAATCTATGCTTTTTTCCTCGTAAGTTTTATCATATCTTCCAGGACCGTAAGATGTTGACATTACAATGTCAAGTTCTTTTTCATACCAGTCTTTTCTTTCAAAATTCAAACCGACATCGCCGACAATAACAATTCTGCCTTTTTTCCTGCACATCTTTGCTGCAGTTTTTACAGGCTCAGAACTTTTAGTGGCGGCAGTAATAATTACAGAATCTGCGCCAAAACCCAGCAGGTTTAGCAAATCGTCATTCGCCTGAGAAAATACAAAATCAGCACCTAATTCTTTTGCCAATTTACATCTGTCTTTATTCAGGTCAAGGCCAAAAACTTTGCAGCCGGCAGCCTTGAGTATTTGAACTGTTAAAAGACCAAGAAGTCCTAGTCCCAAAACAACAAGAGTATCGCCTAATTGTACTTGGGCGCGCCTTACCCCTTGTAATGCGATAGCACCAACAGACACGAAAGCAGCTTCTTCGAAACTTATTTCTGGCATTTTAACTACGAGGTTTTTTGGTACAGAAACAAATTCGGCATGGGAAGCATAACCTCCGCCACCACAGGCAACCCTGTCGCCAGGCCTGAACTCAGTCACATTCTTGCCAACACTGACAACAACGCCAGCACAACTATATCCTAATGGAGAGTAATCCGCAAGCTTCGACCTAACTAACTTTAAAGTTTTTAACAGGCCTTCTCTTTTTATCTGCTTCATAACTTTGTCGACAAGGTCAGGCCGTTCTTTAGCCAACTTCAAGGGGCTTTCAGACCTTGTTTTAATAGAAGCCCTTTCAGTTCCGGAACTGATAAGCGAGCAGAAATTAGAAACCAAAACTTCATTGTCACCGCAAACAGGGTTAGGCAACTCCTCGGCAACAACCTTGCCTTTCTTGATGAATATTTGTTTCATATATACACCTCAAAAATTAGTTTTTTAACCCTTCGCATAATCTCAAAAATCCTAATAGGCAGTTTTAAAATCCTTTTTACAGACACAGATATATGAAAAAAATCTGGATAGATGTTACCAACAGCCCTCACGTGCTTTTCTTTGAGCCGATTATTAGGGAATTGAGCGATAAATTCGAGTTTATAATAACTGCAAGAGATTATCAACAGACTATAGAGCTGCTTAAGGAAAAGGATATTCCATACACACTAATTGGAAAACACTATGGCAGAGGCAAGCTTGGCAAAATATTAGGACTAGCCCAACGCACCTTGGCGCTTTATCGATTTTTGAGAAACCAGCGGAAAGAAATTGCATTTTCTATTTCTCATGGCTCTCCTTACTGCACGTTAGCATCAAAATTGCTGGGAATCAGAAACGTCTGGACTGTAGACCATGATGCTGCGCCAAATGTAGTAAGATTCGGGAAATGGGCTACAAAAGTAGTAATTCCAGAAGCCGCAAAAGAACAAGAGTACATAAAACGGGGAACTGAAGCGCAGAATATAATCAAATACCCAGGCCTGAAAGAGGAACTTTATTTGTGGAATTTCA
Source organism: Candidatus Woesearchaeota archaeon (assembly GCA_964354095.1). Taxonomy (GTDB): domain Archaea; phylum Nanobdellota; class Nanobdellia; order UBA10117; family UBA10117; genus CAYGXM01. The sequence continues at coordinate 1,558 of CAYGXR010000091.1, read as the reverse complement.
AGCCCGATAAAAGATATTTTGAAAAGCTCGGCTTGAAAACCAGTAAAAAAATTATTTTTGTAAGACCCGAAGCTGCTGAAGCAGTCTATATCAAGGAAATTAATTTCATGACAGACTTAATCAGCCAATTATGTAAGGATTATACTATTATACTAATGCCCCGCTCAGCAGAACAAAAAGAGTACTATGCTAAATTGTTTGGTAGTGCGGTCTTCATTCCGCCAAAGGCCTTAGATGGGCCAAATGCCATCTGCAATTCAGATCTGCTGATAAGCGCGGGCGGAACTATGAACAGGGAAGCAATTGTGTTAGGAACACCTGCGCTTTCACTTTACCATGAAAAACTGCTAAGTGTTGATGCCTGGCTGATAAAAAAGGGCTACATGCATCATGACCTAACTCCAGGCAAAACTTATGTTGACACAATACTAAGGAATAAGCAAAAATGCTACAAGGCTTCGCGTAAAACTCTGGACTTCTTTATTAACTTCATGCAGAGTTTTGCTTAAACTAAAATTAGAAATCCAAATATCGCCAAAACTACTTCAACAAGCAGTATGCTTGTTACAACATCGCGCTCAAAGACTTTCTTTTTGACTTTTTTCAACAACCAAAGGGCAATATGCGTGCAATCACCTAACTTTTTGTATGGTAATTCTAAAGAATTGTCAGAATTTGGCTTTGCGAAGGCCTGGAAATCTCCCAGCTTGTTTACAAATCTGCATTTGGCATAAAGAATAGCATCGATAAAGAAAGGTATGAAGAGGAATAAAGCCAGCTTTTCTATGTTTCCCAGAATAGCAATTACTGCGATTAGCGCGCCGATGCCATATGTAAGACTGTCACCGGGGAAAACTCTTGCAGGGTACCAATTAAACAGCAAAAATGCAAGCAATGCAGCCACAGCAATAAATGCTACCAGAGCAAGCCAGCTAGCGCCAGTCTTCAGGGCAACAAAGCCCAAAGTGCTTAGAATGATTGCCCCCAGGCCGGCCTCCAGGCCGTTGTAGCCAGCCAGCAGGTTAAAGCCATTGGCTGCGCCAACAACTGCCAGGGGCACAATAAGCAGCGGATAGAGAAGGCCAAAATCTATTGTGCCTAAAAAGGGGATGTTCATGGTGGCGTGGCCTGCATTCAGGACCATTAATGGCAGGGCAATTGGTATTGTCAGCAGTGGCTTTTGCCATTGCTTCAGGCCTTTTTTCCATCCTAATACGCTGTCAATGAAGCCGAGAAAGCCTGCAAGCAAAACAGTAACAGCGACACTTAACAGCTCGACGAAATGAGTTTCCGTTTGCAGCAAGAAGGTTTTCAGGAAAATAAAGAAAAAAAGGCCGAAAATCGTTGCAAAAATTACAGCAACGCCGCCGGCTTCTGCGACCTGCCTCTTGTCAAACTTGTTCATGTCTTTGCCGACTAAACCAAAAGCTTTTGCAGCTCGTATCCACATCTTAGTCAGAAAAAGTGTAGTTACAAATGTAGCTAAAATTATTATTATTGCCAGAACAGTCGAACCGTTAACCATATTCATAATCAGGTTGCAGATAAAATGGATCGG
>CAYGXR010000090.1:0-4322 GCA_964354095.1 Candidatus Woesearchaeota archaeon | reverse complement strand
TAAATCAAATTCTTTGATTCTTGATTAAAGATTTTAAGCTATTTTGTAATAAACATCCTTGCCTTCTTGCTCTTTCTTCAATAAATTCATAGAAAACAGCTTGCTTAGCTTCAAGGCGGCATTTGGCCTTGAAATCTTAAGCGATTTTGCGACTTCTCTGGCCTGGGCCCGCTTCCTCTTTTTGACAAAATCAAAGACTTTTTGCTCATTTGAGGATAATTTAATTTTAGATGCTTTTTCCTCTCTTAGGGTAATTCTTTGGGTTTCTATCTTTGCCATCCTGGTGCCTAATTCGTCAAGTTTCGCATTTATTTCATTTAATGCGTCAACTACTATCGCAAGCAGTTTTTCATTGACAATTTTGGCCTGGGTGAGTGGGTGCTGCTGCAATTTTTGCAGATCAGTACTCCACTCGCGCAGAACCGCGTGCTCCAGTTTGGGTTTCTGTCTTGGCCTTCTCTGAACCGTCGTTGTAACTGCAGCTACCCGCGTTTTTCTTTGAGACTCCGGTTTGGGCGACGTAGGCTGCTTTTCAGGCTTGCGACGAAGAAAATCAAATAGTCCCATGTGTTTTTCATTGTTAAACGCGTTAAACAATGTGTTTAGACGTGTTTAACTGTTAAACACTTTAAACACTTCAACTATATATACTTTTTGTTGGAATTCTGGCAAAAAACTGGCTAAAAAAGTGCAAGTTTTGCAAAATTTTTGTAAAATTTTGATCAAAAAAATTAATTAAAATCTAATCAAATTTTTAATGAAAAAATCCCGTAAATTTCCTCAGGTCCGCTAAAGCCGGCCGCTAAACCTAGCCTGAAAGTCAGGCAAAATCCCCTTAAGGAATTACCTTTAAGCGAGAATTTTAGCTTCAAATAGCTCTAAAGTGAGAGTCGTTTGGGCCTAAAATCGACTTAAAATCGCGCCAAAACACAGACAAAGGAAAAAGTTTTAAGAAATTATTTAATTGCAATATTACAGTTCTATATGGAAAGGCTTAAAAGTGAGATAAGCTTATATTCTCCAACACATAATTGCAAACGGTGAGAAAAATGTTAGCCTACATTTTGTTAGGGGTCCAGCCTAATACTGAGGATAAAGTCTACGTTAAGTTAAAAAAACTCAAAGAAGTGAGACTTGTTAACCTATTATTCGGAAGCTGGGACGTCATAGCGCAGGTTGAAGTTCCGAACACAGCCGCCTTGAATGAGTTCATGCTTGATAAGATCAGGAAGATAACTGAAGTGAGCATGTCAGCTACGATGATAGTCGCAAAGTGAGGGTTAGTTAGGCACTACTTTTATATATTTGTACATCATTATAAAATCGGGCTACATCGCCACGGTTGTGTTAATAATGTTCCTCAGAGTCAAGCCAGTCCGAAAATTGAACAAAAATACGGGAAAATCGACCACATACCATTATGTATACGAAGTTGAATCTTATAAAAAATGGGGCAAGGTAAGGCAAAAAACGGTTGGGCTTCTTGGCAGATACATTCAGCTCGAGAAGCAAAACCAGAAGAATTTCCCTCTGGAAAAGGCGCTGCAGGCCGATTCCAAAGAACAGCTTTTGAGAGAAATTTTTGCATTGCAGCTTGAAAATTATGATTTCAGGCAAATCGGATCGCAGATTTACAAGCAGGGCGATGTTATAGCAAATCTAAAAACCTTCAGGGTTTTTTCTGAAGCCTCAAACAAAGACGTTTACGTTAACATTAATGATAAATTTTTTGGCACAAAAACGCTTAGGAAAGCAGCAAAATCAGACATTATAGACTTATTTGAATTCGTCAAGGCAATTATAGATTCGGGCGCAGTCGGCATAGAATTTTCTGAATTCAAGCGAATCAGGGAAGCAGGCGGCGAGCCTGCACCTGACTTCAAGCTCCTGCAGGCAATCATAGGCAAATTTGGCCCTGTTACAGAGGATGTGAAAGAAATAAGCTTTGAGAAATTTAAGTCAGAAATCGGTTACTAAATTCAGGCTTTCTCTTCTGTTTCTTTGCCGAGGACGAATTTTGGCAGTCTTATTGGCGTAGGCAATCTCAGCTGATTAGCCAAAGCTATGGACTGCAGCAAACCGATTTCCAGCGCCCGGTTATTAACAATTAAGGCTGTACTTTCATTTGCAAGGCTTTTCTTGTCTTTCCAAGCTTTTTCTATCTCATCAAGCTCTTTTTTATCTCCAAGATAAAATATTGTGCCTTCGACTTCTATCTTTGAGCCTGATTCGCCGTACATCGTCGTAAATACAAAATTAAAATCAATGCCTTGTTTCTTGTCTTCCCCGATGGAAAGGGTTTTCTTTTCTGCATTGGTAACCTTGATATTTGTAGAGATCATTAGCTCCTTAGGCAAGGGCTTGCGCTCTGCACTGATTTTAGTGATTTGGTCCGCTACAATATATCCCATAATCTCAGCACAAAAAATAGCTATTTAACAGTTTTGGTAACTTGACAACCGTAAGCACGGCTTGAACGGGGAAAGCCGTAAGCACAGCTTGAACGTGATGAGCGGGCCCGGGATGATTTGAACACCCGTTAGACGCTGGTTGCACAGCAAGCTCCGCAAACGAAGTTTGCCCTACCGCAAGCGCCTGTCCTATCCAAGCTAGACGACGAGCCCAGCAATAGAATTAAAAATACAGCTTTAAAACTATTCCATAGCCCCGTAGTCTAGCGGTCAAGGATCTTCGGCTCTGGAGTCAAAAACAGAGAACCCGGAGGACACCGGTTCGAATCCGGTCGGGGCTACTATTCAAGATGGGCTACAAAGAGGAAATGTCTGTATTCGGCAGCTATGTAACTTATGCTTTTGTAGCTGTATTTTTCCTTTTAACGTCCCACATAAAACAATTTTACCAGCTAATAGTTGCATTTGCTATTCTGTATGCAATTGTATTCCCAACCCGCATGATTTTTTTCAAGGAAAGGCCTAAAAAAGAGCCTCATCACGATTTAATTTCAAAGTTTACTGCAAACACATTAGTAAGCATACATTCAAGCAGGTCTTTAATCCTTGCAACAGTTTTAATGGCTTATTTCAGCTTCAAGCCAGCCGTTATTCTGCTGGGTGCGTTGGCTGTTGGGATGGTGTGCATTTCAAGATATCTGTTAAAAAAGCACAGGCCAATAGACATTGCTGCCGGCCTGCTTATTGGGGCAGGAATTGCTTTGCTTGTTTTAAATTTTATCTAAAAGATTGTTAATAACGCCTTTCTCTAAAATAGCGCCCAATCCGCTTTCTTTTCTCCCCTGCCTTGTGGCTTCCATGCATATCATAGGTGGCGCCGCTTCCAGGCACATAAGGCTTGCCGTGCTTTTGCATCTTATTATATTCCCGAGTAATGTGGCCCGCAACCTGGTTTCTAAATTGTGTGGAGTCGTAAGGGCCTTCGGAAAGTTTTATTTCGGGTCCCCCTCCCGACTCATAAACCAAAACTTTGTCCACTAGGGATTTATTTGCCTCAAAATCACCGGAAATTCTGCTAGGAAGTTCTTTCATTATCCTTTCACCCAGCTTCGTAACCAAACTCGACCTATTCATTACAATCTTGCTATAAGCAAAGTGATTTAAAACTAACGAAATGCCTTAAAATATCAAATAGCTATGTGCATGGGGCACTTTTCCAATCATTATAACCTTATCTTTGTCAATCTTGCCAGCTTCTATGCCTGTCTGGACTGCTTCCTTGCCGATTAAATTTACAGTTATGATTTCGTTAGACTGCATTTTTTTGATAAGCCACTCTTTTGAGGCCTTTTCTTCGCCATAAAAGCGGGGATTTACAAAAAACTCAACATCTTTTGCTTTCAATTTCTTGCCAAGCAGGTTTTCATCAGCTACGGCGAGCACATTCCCGTCTTTTGTCTTATGAATTTTGAAAAACATTTTATGCGGCCCTCGCTACATACTTTGAAGCTTCGTTAAGTACATTTTCCAAAAGCTCCTTTGGTGCTTCTACTAAAAAAGCACCATTGTCTTTTGATGCTTCCCGCAATTCGTTCAATAACATTTCTTTTAGTTCGGCGTGTTCTGGCTTTACGTTTGTAAATCCATACAGCCAGAGCAATTGACCTTCTTCAGTGAGGCACTCCCTGAAGTATAAAGCAGACCCGCCTTCCATTTTAGTAATGTACCATGCGCTTGGAGAAATTATGCGTTCATCCATTTTACTTCAGCGTCCTTACGCTTTCCCTTGCGCCACAAGCCTCGCAAATTAATAATGTTGCAGAAGCCGCCTTCTCTAAATGCGTATCTGGCTTGCCGCATTGATAACACAAGACAAATTCTTTGACATATTTTGTTATCTTTTCAGTCAGC
>CAYGXR010000089.1:0-14111 GCA_964354095.1 Candidatus Woesearchaeota archaeon | reverse complement strand
CCGCAGGTTGTATCTGCGCCAAGCTGGCCATCATCGTAAATTGTAAAGTTTGCATTTCCATCAGGCGTGCTGAAATTCACTGGTGATGCTATTGCAGGTTTAGTTTCGGAATAACTGCAATATTTATCCAATAAGGCAACTGGAAAAGGTATTGTATAAGTGCAACCCAACTGGTATGTTGTTATTTTACCCAAAGGCTTGGGGAATAATCCGGTGCCATTTGGCAAAAACACCTGAAGCTCGAAATCTCCGGCCCCGAGAGAATTATAAAATATATTTGTAATGTTGTCCTGCCAGTCCTTTGTGTCATTTTTAATCCAGCGATTCATCAGCCAGTCGGCATAATTTGTTCCGCCCGGAGAATCTGCTTTTAGCAAGTTGTTAAGTGAAGTTTCGCAGGCCAGAGCTGCATCTGCTGAAACAACTCTAGCGCAGGCCTGTATCTCTTGCTGCGGAATATATATTCCGAAAAGGAAAAACACTATTATGAAAAATAGTATTGCGGATAATACTAATTCTACTAATAAATCTGCCCCGCCTTTTTTTCCACGAGGAAAAAAAGACCAGCTAAGCGAAGCCTTAGCGCTGCCTTTTTTATTTTTTTTGAAGATCATCCTTTCAACCTCACAGCTTCGAAAAGCTGGCATTCCGCCCCATCTGCGCTCTTGCTTGATAGGGCATTTTTTTGGCTTGCTGTACTCACAAACCTTCCAAGTTTGTTCATCCTTTCAATCTCACCTCTAGGTTGCCAAGGCTGACAGAGCTTCCGTTCTGTATCAAAACAAGGATGTTGCGCTCTGCAGGAGTCCACTCATTAACAAGCTGTTCTTTTGTCGGCTCAGGCCCGCTCCAAACTGTATCGGAAATGCCTGAATCCAGAAAAGTCAGCTTTACCCAGGTCTGATTCTTCCCCGCAGCCGAGCAGTCAGACAAAATTTTGTTTCCATCTGTGCTGTTAAACCGCAGCCAGTTTATCTTTCCGGCATCAACCTGGTAAAAAGTTCCTGCAGGAACAGCATATGAAGTTTCTACTGCATAACAATTCGGCGAGTTTATCAGGTTCGATGTAACTATATTCAGTCTTGAGGCATAATCCTGGAACTCAAAAGTAGTAGCGATTCCTCCCATATAAGTAAAGCCGACGTAAATGCCTGTAAGTGTTAACACTACTGTAAACAGAACATATACGATAAGCTGTGGTTGTTCTATTCCCTTCCTGCTGTTGTGCATAATGGCCAAACTAAAGAAGCAAACGGGGTATTAAAGGTTTATTTCAGCTTCCATTGCGCTAAAAAGCCTTAAAAAATTAACATCTTTTTTACAAGTATGGCTGCCTCTAGCAACTGGGATTCATACTTTCAGCAATGCGGCTTAGATCCCGCTAAGCTAAAGGAGCAGCGCATTGTTGAATTAAAATGCGGAGATAAGCAAATACAATTTCCATTTTCAATGGAGCAGTTCTTGATGCAATATATTACGCAAAGCCAAAAACCTTTTTCCCCAGATAACTTAGCTAAAGATGTCTTAGCTACAGACGTGCGTTTTAAGCAAGCTATGTTTTTGGAAGGGTCGCCAGTCCAAAAAATTAAAAAGGGCGTTTTTTCTAAAAAACCTACTCCGCATCCAGACAGACAATTTTTATTATTTAAGGATGAATATCTTAAAGAAATACCTGCGCCAAATAATAAAATAGCACAAAAAGCTGGTAATTTGTGGCCTTTTCATTACCTTCCCCCGCCAATGGAATCGATAATTGCGGCAGGTAAAGCATACTCAACTGGAAAGCGCATAATTTTTGATGCTTTTTATACAGAAAATGATTCTGAATTCGCCACGATGCAAGTTTTGGGTAAAATAGATTTTCGAAATTGCTTGCAAATCTTTGACAAACCTTATTTCATATTGCAATCTATTAAAGAAGATAATAAAACACAAGAGCCATTTAATGCAGTAGGGATTGCTACAGAAATAGAGCGAGAGTGTTGGCAAGAAGGAATAAGAGTTTTAGGAGTTAAAACAATAGGCATTTCGGGTACAGAAATGCTTTATTCTAAGATTAACTTAATGCTTAAAGCTCCAGATGGCGGCAAGGCTTTGCAAACTTACTACCGAATTTATGGAGCTAATGCAGAATTTGATAATGCCCTGCAAAATTTGAGCCCTATAAACTTGGAAGATATATTAGCAATGCGGCAATATGCCTCAAATGGTGGCTATTTTGAAGCAACCCCTTTTGGGCTTCGCGTCGAGAAGAAAAAGGCTAATCTACTGGCTTAATTTATTTGATTAGACCTTTTTAATTATTAGCGGCGGATTTCTGCTGTTAAGTGTTGTTTCATTTGTATAAACTTTTGTTATCTCAATTGTATACGGAAGTTCAGCATACCAGAAACCTTGGTTATCTGAGAATTCATTTGTTAAATCGGGAAATTCTGGGGCGGTTTTGCTCTTTATTTCTGGCTTGTTTAATCCAACTGCATAAGCCTGCAAGAAAAAGTTGAAGACTTCGCTTGGTGCTGTCAGGAATATTGCCATGCCTGTGGTAAAGCGTGCAGCATTGCACAGCGTGCCTGCCATGCCTGTTAAGGACAAGGCCGCACACATTGGCCCCCCTTGCAGCATAACCGAAAAATAAGAGCCGCTAATCGCTGATGTCAGGCCTGTCTGTGCCAAAAACCAATTTGGACAATCCTGGCGCAGATATTTTGTATCACAACTATCAGGATTACAGCCCGATTTAGGTATTAAACCAGTGGGATCTTGAATCAGAGTAGCTGCTAAAGACCCATAAGCCGGCGTCATGCCTAAAGCAAGCGCGCCATAAGCTTCTATCGCAGGGATATCAGTTGCACTTGGTATAAATGCCGTGCTAGCAGACCATCCTGTTGCAATCCATAAAGATACTGCGGTGGCCCAAAAAGTTCCAGCACCGAGAGCTTGGTAATTTTGAAACGCTGCGCCGTATTTTACTTCCGGATTGCAGTTTGGCGGAGTGAGAAGAACTTGTTTAGGCGCTTCAAATGTTTTGCAAGCAAGAGCATTACGCTCAACAGCAACCTGGTGGCTTGATGCTGAAAGTATTGTTAATAGTTGTGTGTCCATCAAAATAGTGTTATATACTGAAAATATTATATTAGTAAGAACTTCTGCTGCTTTAGCTGCGGCTGCAGCAATAATAAACGGGAAATTTGCTGGTGGTGGCAACTTTGCGGCTTCTCCAAACATTTTGTATGCTGTAGCTTCTGTCACTGACTGTGGAACAGCGGCTGCCAGGCTTGTTCCAAATTTTGCCACTACTTTTTCTGCAATCCATCCGACAAATTTGTAAGCGAATTTATAACCCACTAATTGCACGGCAACGAGACTAGTTGTTTGCCAGTCACCGCCTGTCAGCATATATGTGGCGAACAGCGTGCCACCCCAGAAAATCATTTGGCCTTTAGTAGGCATTAGTTCGCCGCCAACTCGCTTCAATAAACCAGGCTTTTCTCCTGCTTTCTGCATCTCCACCATGGCTTGCTCGCCTAACGTGGCCACTTTGTTTTCTTCAGTGTAAGGGATTTTAGCCGCAATTCGCTCTGAAAGGCTGTCTGGCTTTTGCACAGAAGCTTCAAGTCCTTTTGCCAATGCAGGATTGTTGGCAACAACTTTTTGTGCATTCTCCACTTGGCGTATTTCATTATCTGTGAGAGTCTTCATCAGGATTTGGTCTTCCTTCCAACTTAGACTTTGGGGATTGACCATGGCCTTGCGCAGCATTAATCCTTCTCCCGTATCGCTGCCTGCTCTGTAAAGCAGTTTCTCGTCAAGTCCTAAGTCCGCCATGTCTCCAAAAATTGCTTTGTTTTGTGCTGATCTGACTGCGGCGCGCGCTGCCGTAGCGCTTCTAATCCTATTAGGAACATAACCGATTGCACCAAAGCCTGCGCCTATTGCTGCCTGGTCTGCAATAGAACCAAAGATTTCATCTTCTGTTTTTGGATGAACACATAACAAATTCTTACTATCATCGATTTCTAAACTTCCAATAACTGGAAAGCCATTTTGGTCTGTTTCTGTGTAATATTCAAAAGTAGCGGTCTCAGGGGCAGTCTGCACCGTGTTTATGAGCGTGACAAGCTCTGTCGACAAAAATTCAGAGCTTGAGCTTGCCTGCGCTTGAACCAATTTCGTCACAAGCAGAAATCCGCCTATGAGCAGAATGGCTATGCACATGGCTACGCCAAGCATCAGAACAACGTTTGTTACACCTCTTTTTCCTTTTGGAAAAAGAGACCAGCGAAGCGAAGCCTTCGCGCTGCCTTGGTATTGCATAGTGGCCTACTAAACTTCACAAATGTGATTTAAATAACTTTAGAATAACAACTGCTGCTAAAGGTCACAACGTTTGGGAACCCCGCCCTAAAAGATGGGGCTTGCGCTAATGTAAAAGCCATGGCTTTGCGCAAGCCAAACGTTGTGAGTAATCCCCATGAGTCTGCATGCTTAAGTTGTAAAGCAATTGCGAAGGAGAAAGCTTGATGCTGTTAAGAGACTACCCTCCTTCAGTGTAAGGTTTGCAGGGCTTGTTGCTTTCACAATCTGGGGGGCAAGTTGTTGCGTTCTCAGGCTCGCAACATCTGCCATCGCCGCAGACTGTTGCTCTTGTATAGCTCAGAAGCACAGTGTTTGCGGATAGCTTGGTTATTGTAAAGCTCAGGGATTCCTTGCCTTCTTCTGATTCAAACTGGAAATTGTTGCAAAATCGCAATGGCGGATCGCCGAATTGACCGCATATCTGCACCTTGTTGTTCAGGCAGTTGGTCAACGTTCGCTCCCGGAGAACTTTGTTGCCGGGCCTGTTCCTAACCCAGTCTGCAAACTGCTGTACAATATCGCTTTTTTCAGTGCCGTAAGTCCTTCTTGCCAAAATGAAATTGTCCTGGTTGACTGCAAGGTAAAGGAAAACCAAGTTTAAAGGTGTGTTACCTTTGGAGTCCGGCAGGTAAATAGTAACCTGTTGCGACGTACCAACTTCAGAATTGCAAACTGTATTAATTTCATCGCTGAGCGTTTTCCAGGCAGTCACTTCAGGGCCTGTGAAGATTGGCGCTATTACTGCATAAACAACAACTGCTATCAAAAAGGTGATAACAAGCGAAATTATTGTTTCAATGGGAATTTCAGTTGTCATCAGCAGTAAACTCCTGCAGACTGGCTAAGGCTAACTGTTTTTGTTGAAATATTTTTAAGAATGGTGATTTGCACAGACTCGTGGGGGGCATCAATCCAGCAGTTTGCAAATTTTATTTCAGAAGAGCAGTTCAAGACGGCTGTTTTGGTTTTCTCAGCATCACTGCAGCCTGAACTTCCAAGATTTGAACATTTGTATGCTTCAACCTGGCCGCCGACCATGTGCAGCTTGTAGACCTTGCTGTCTGTTTTAGGCAGACTTAATGTAACGCTAGTAGCAGTTACGCTACCTTCTTTGCACACATTCTCCACGGAACTCTTGAAATCATTCAGCGCCTGCGATTCAGGCGCGCCACCGGCAAAGCTCGAAAAAGCATACAGGAAAACAATTAGGAAAGTAACTATGATTGCAATCTCAAATAATATTGTTGCGGCTGTGCCTTTCCCCATTTTAGTACTTCTGCATTATTCCCGGCGGAGTTGAGCCTTTGCCGGAATATGCTGCTTCTGTTCCTAACACACCTGTCCTTTTTGTAACTTCAACAGTAATATTATGTAGTTTCATGTCACCAGCGTAAATCGCTGGTTTAACTGGCTCATATTCCATGATAATAGGCGCCAAATCTTTTACCAGCAAGTCATCAAACAAAGCAGAGGCATTTGTATAGCAATCTGCTCTTGACACAGATGTGGCGGCCTTGTAGCCTTCGAGAGTTGCATTTGAAATATCTTTTTGCACATCAGTCCCATTTGTCAGAGGAATATCGCAGCTGGAGCGCAACATGTAGAAATGTGTATCTTGGGGGAGGAGCAGGGCAGAAGCTATTTTTTCAGTATCTTTATCGCTAATGACATCATTGCGGCCTTCTGAAACCAGGATAATTGCCAGAAAATTTGGCCCGAGATTTCTTTTTGCCTGAACTGTTGGCAAGCTGTTGCCAGCTGCTGCAAGAGCGCCCCAATAGTCTGCAGAACCTGTGCCCGCAGGTCTATTAAGATTTGCAAAGTCGGCTTTCTCCAGAATCGGCGGGATTACCGAAATCGCCGCTATGTTGGCTTCTGCAAACTTGATTTTTGTCAGGTTACTCCAGAAAGCATCATCAAATTTTTGGCTGCTGGGGTCTGCAACTACTGCAATATAAGCAACTGGATATTCCTTCACATTCAAAACCGTAGTTTGGGACTTGTTGTCATAAACTTTGTAGCCCACAGTTGGATCAAAATCTGTTACATAAACATCGTCTATAGTATTTGTTGTGCCATTTGTATTCTGAACAGTAAAATTTATTTCGCCTTTAACAGCGTCTGTTATTTCAACATTGTACCAGCTTTGAGGTGTTATTTTTGCTGCGACACTGGCCTGCTTTGTATAGTTGATTCCAGTCTGGTAAATTGGATTAAACCATCCTAAGAGACCAGCGGTGCCAAGTGACAATATAACTATGGCAAAAACTGCAATTATTATAATATCCCAAATTAAATGCATCCCTTTTTTAGATTTCATGGTCCGGCTGACTGCACTGCGCCAATTGTTATGTTCTCCCAGAGTGCTGTCACCTTCCCGCCCTGGCCTGTAAGGAAAATCAGTAAAAACACAAGCAGTGCAAGCATTATGATTACAACTACAATTAATTGCATCGTCATCTCTATGCCTTTTTTATTTTGTTTTATGGACATACGCAATTTGTTCCCGTGCTGTTGCAGTGCCAGACTTCCCCGTTAGGATTGGGTATGTCTTTGCTGCACTCCACACTTACATTAGTGCTCCAGCATTTATATGTTGTCGTGTTGCTCTTGAGAGATTTGGTGCAGTAGTCACTTACTTTCCATTCATTTGGATTGTCAGCCAGCTGTTTTGCCTGGAAGCAGGCATTTTCGCATCCTAACCTAAAACCGGATATCTGCCCTGGCGTTGCTGCTTGCTCAATAATCCGCTCGCCGCCAATCAATCTAGACCATGCCCCTGTTGCAAAAAGCAAAACAATGACTAAAACTAAGACTGCTAAAGCTGCAACGATGATTGTTTCAAGTGGCAGGCCCTGGCCTCTCTTAAGCATAGAAATTAAAGAAAAAAGAAGTTTTTATAGTTTTGTATTAACCCAGGCAATTCAAGCTTCCAGTATAGACATCATTTCCAATTTGTATAGTACAATCAACACTGGGCCCGTCAAACAATATTGTCTTTTTGTCTGAAGCTTTTACTTTGCCTTTTGCATCCCAGCAGTGTATGCCTGTTTCATTTCCTGATGCTATTTTGCCATCCTTGTTCAGATCTATTGCATAAGTTTTAGAACAATAGTCTGAGGACTTGAACTGTGCCAGGCTCGTAGAAAGTTGGGCAGTGTTGCAGGCATTCTGGCAGGCGCTTTGCACTGTGCTTAATTCGCTTCCCCCGCCGGCAATCGTTATCTGCTTGAAGAATCCGCCGAGGCCTCCAATTGTAAATGCTACAACTAAAATCAGAACTAGTGCTGAAATTGCAGCTATCACGATGAAGCTTAGGGGTAGTCCTTGACCTTTTGCATTAGCCATTTTTACCTCGTTCTTTTTGACTTATTTAATCTATATAAAGTTTAGGGCTGTGCCTGATTTCCTAAAGCTAATATTTTGGTGCTCAGCTCGCCAATCCCACCTCTGAAGATTACCAGAATAAAAATTATCCCCAGAATTCCAAGGACTATCATTATAATATAGGCATAGCCTATGTCCCCGCGTTTCCCGCGAATCAGGTTTAATAAATTACTTAAAAATGTTAGCAAGTTTCTCACCTATTCCGCCTACTGATGCCAGGCTTGCGCTCTTGATGTTTCCAAACAAAACCAGCAGGATAACAACCACTGCTATGACAATTATCGCGCCTGCAAGGAAGCCCCACCAGGCTTCAACACCTTTTTTATTCCTGTTCTTAATGGTGGCCATGCCTTAACACAATAAAAGGGAATTTAATTAGTTTTCGTAATCCCTGCCTGCTGTTCTGGAGAAACAGTCTGCCCACCCTGCTTCTTTCTCTGCTGCATATAATGATAGCTGACTCCAACTGCGGCCAATGTGCCTGCAGCAATACCTACTACCCCAAGCAGGCACCAAGGTATGCTGAAACTTTGATTGGAATTATCGCCTTCTACAGTTGGCTGAAGGTCTGCTGAATTCAGCTTTATCACCTGCGTTTCCCCTTTCTTTATGTCTTTTTCAATAGTTCTTCCTTCACCCACACTTTCCCCATTTACATTTTTAGTTATGCACATAGTGATTTTGTAATGGCTATTTGCTGTGCCATAAATCTCAAGCTGCGCATTATCATAGGAGCCTGTGAAATCTGACGCCAGGAAAATGTTGTTGCCTGATTTTACATAAACACCAGGTATGTCTGCTTTTTCGACATTGTTTTCCATTCCGAGCACGTGCCTTGAGCCTTTGTAAACCAGCCTCGCCTCCAAATTAGAGCCTTCTATGGAATTTATCCACGTTTTAGCTTCACTTTGGCTTTTGCCATCAAAAATTTTCCAGGGCTCACTAAAGACACTGGATTTCCATGGAACTTTTGAGGCGTCGCCCAAGGCTGTTGAAGCCGCATCTGGATACCCTTCTGTTTTATATCTGTCGTGCGAATCAAGCTGGCTGTTGTCGATGATGCTCTGCATGCTCACAACTACATATGAATCTGGCCAGAGGCTTTTTGTGTAAACAGGATATTCAAATACAGGATGCAGATCTTCATTGTTTACGGAATCTTTCGCAACAAAATTAAACAGATTACCTAAATCCACAGTATTTGGAGACATGGCATGCCCTCCAACTTCTACAAATAATTCCTCATAGCAATTTTTAGTAAATTTCCAGCCTCGTTCCAGTTGCAATCCATTTAATTTTACATGAAAAGACGTTGCACGTTCTATGAAATCCCCGCTTAAAGTGCACTTGTCGACGACAACTTCCCAGTCGTGCGCGTGGTGGTCTTTAAACCCTGGCATTATGACATAAGCGGGATTATCTGTGTAATACAGCCAGTATTGTTTATAGATAAAGCCGTCCGATCCGGCCACTTCATTGTAAAATATGATCGGCTTGCCGCCTGCAGTAAATTGTTGTTGATCGCTCAGGCCATTTGCGTGATTATTTGCTACATTGTTATCGTCGCCTGCTGCAGGGTTTGAGATTTTTTGCGGCGTGCCCGGCAAGAATTTCTCAGTATCGGCCATATCAAAACACGGCATTTTATAATCCGTTGGTACTGGTGTTTTGCCATGCGAGTTTGAGTGCTGTGAACCTGAGCCGACTACAGCGCTTGCGCTGGTCGCTACCATCAAAAGTCCGGGAAGTGTGCACGCGACTTTCTTTGCTGCAGACGCAAATCTTGCCCAAATATTCTCATCTACGACATCCTCCAATGTTTTGGGCCTTGCGAGCTTTTCTTTTTCTCTTTCCTTCAACATAATTAGGGCCTGATGCTCCAGCAATTGCGATAAACCATCGTAAGATTTGTATGTTTCTAGCAGGAAATCCCTAATGACTGGGTGATGCTCACCAAGGAGATTTAGTATTTTATTAAATGCCCCCGCATCTGCCGCAATGGCATGCATCGCGGATAATGTATTGGCAAAAATAATCCTCAGGTCTGAAAAATACTCACTGGTGGCATCAAATTTTTCTGCCCTTGCAAACTCTTCATCAAATTTGCAAAGCGGGTCAGGATTTTTCCGGATAGTTTCGTAAAATTCAGCAAAGGAGACTGGCATGCTTTCGCCATCTCCATTGTCTACTCTTATGTAGCCTTCAGGCAGATATGTTTGTGAAAAACTTCCTGATTCCCCAAATGTGTGTGGAATTAAATTGTCAAGTGTCTTAACTTCGTACCTGCAGCCATTGATTTCAAACTCACGACTCCAGACTTTACATCCGGATTTAATAGCATAAAACTGGGATTTGAACTCTGCAAATCTGCCCAGCAGATTAAAATAAGATTCATAGAGCTTGTAATCTACATAACGGTCTGAAGGCTTGCCCTCGTGGCACTCTGAAACAGGGCACATTTCTGAGAAAAGCTTTCGGGAGATTTTGTTGAATTCTTTCTCCATTGCTCAATTTAGGTAATTAAGCATATAAAACTAATTGGCATGAAACGTCTTAATTAATAAGCAGGAAAGATCCCGTGTAAGCGGCCCAGGAATTGCAGCTTATCACAGTGCGCTTCGTGTTGTGCTCATATTGGTAATAGGAAATGTAGCAAATTTGCTTTGGAGCCATATTATACTGCAGGAACGCGCCAGCCGCCAGCTGCGACTCTTCTTTAGGTATTGTAATGTCTACGCCAAAAATCTTGAACTTTATATCGCCAATTTCATTTATGTATTTCACGCCTGACCCGCCAAGGGAACAGATTGGATTATTTTCAGATGGCTTGCAGACTTTTGGGTCTGTAATGTTGTATGCCCAGCTTCTGCCAAATGTCACATCAGAGTACTGTGCTTGCTGCTTGGTGCCTGGAATTATGACTGGATTGACAATCTGAAATCTGAAGCAGCGCAGTATTGCGGCCTTTTCTGCAAAAAGAGCATCAACATCGCTTTTTATGGCATCCAGCGGATTTTGATTTTGCCAACCTAGTGTCGCAGATGTAGCGAGGTATGCCGGATTCATTTTAAAGAGGGCGGCATTAGTGTCCCATACAAGTTTTAATGAATTAATAATGTCATCCGTTATTATACCAAGTTTGTCCCAGGAAGACCATAATTCTAACCTGCCGCTTCCAGCCATTGTCCAGCAGCTATCTGTCAATTTGTCAACCTGTATTCTTGCACACTGCTGGTAGCATGCATACAAAATATTTTTGTCCTTGGTCGTTCTGCAGAAATCTGCTATACTGGAGCACGCATTAAAATCAGCTGCATTAATGTTAACAGGAGTGTTGTATTGGGAACACATCAGAATCGGCGCTGGCAGAAAGCCACCAGATGTGCCTATTGTTGCGGAGCGCACCCTTGTATTCAGCCCGCAGCCGATACTTGTGGAATTTGGGCTGATAACATATACAACTATGGCTATGATAACGAGAAGTGCGACTATGCACGCTGCTACCTCTACTATCAATCCCCCTGTTGTGTCAGGAACAAATTTTGTTCCCTTTTTATTCATCAGATTAGACATGTTGAACCAACCCCCACTATGCATTTCTCCGGCTTCAGCTCTTCAACTGCTCTTTTTATCGCAGTTATCGCCCTGCAGCCAGGAACATCCTGGCATTTTGGTATTGTTGCCTGTGTAAAGTCTTCGCAGCCGAGCTCTGCATTTAACAAACAGTTCTTAGTCATCGCAGGGTCTGCAGAACTTTCCACCCAGAGACAGACAGAAATGCTTTTGTTTTCCTGCTTTACGGGGGCATAACTTGTTAGAATGCATTGCGCGTATGTTTTGTAAATGCTACAGCGAGGGCTGTCTATCGCCTGCACTGTTTTGATATCAGTTCCGCAGCTGCCGACTGAAATGTTTGTTCCGCCCACAACATCGCCGGAACAGCGCGCGCCCTCTGGCTCGCCCTCACAGCCCGCATAAAAAAAGCCACCGCCGATTTTCAACGCAACAAGAATCAAAGCTAAAATAATAAATCCAACTACGATTAAAAGTCCGCTAACAAGCTCTTCCAAAGTGAAGGTTGGCATTTAATGCGGCACCTCAATCGTACTTAAGCCAGTCCAGATCATATATATAACTATTAAAATCGCTAATACCGAGGCGGCTATTAGAACTACGTTCTTCCATTCCATCGGCTTCAAACCAAGCAAAATCTCGGATTTTGCTGGATCCAGCTGAACTTGTTCAGCTTGGAACCCGGGATTTTATTTGGAACCTCCTTTTTCATATTAGATCGCCCCTGCTATTCCAGAGACCAGGCCTGCGAAGAACACTGCACAGGCCGCGGTTATGATTGCATAAAATGCGATTGCATAAAGCATGTTCTTGGCTATCATATCCTGCTCCTCGATCTTGTCGGGGCCGTTGACTATTCCATTAAGTAAAAATGAGGTAATAAAAACAATTTGCACCAAATAAACTCCAACTATTACCTGGAATTCCCAGGCAGGCAGCATGTGCTGTATCTGGAAAACCTGCAAAAGGCCTGTGCCAAAGCCTGCTCCTTCCGCCCCGCCGGCCTGGAAGTTTGCCAGCTTATCCCCAAGGCTTGATAAAATTGATGTTGTCAGCGAAGAAAGCCCGACAACTATGCCTGATATGACTGGGGCGAACATCTTGATCTGCATCGACATGTCTGATATAGTGTCTGCAAGCAAATCCTGCAGTCTTTCATTGACACGGTGTGCATTTGTCAAGTATTTTGAAATTGTAATCAGAGATGAAGCTGCAATTTGCGGCGATTTCTTTGCCGATTCGACAAGAGTTTGCATTACTGATTTTATTATTGCAGACGGGTAATACACGAGCGCGCCCTGCTGCTCGTCAAAAATTGCTTCTTTAAGCGACATTCCTTGTTCCCTGATGTTGCTGTCAATAAGCCGGAAAAAGTCTGTTACCTCTGCCTTTGGCATCGCTTCTATAACTGCTGTAAAGGAGGTTTCAACTGGAATGCCTTCTGCAATCTTTGTTCCTAATTGAAAAATTGCGGAGGAAAACTCATCTTCAATTTTGAGAATTTTCTTTTTGATTTTTATTATAGTACGTATCTTATACCAGTAATAGGCTCCTATGCCTGCCCCGATTGCAGACACAAGCAAAACTGAAAAGAGCAATGGTGTTGTTGTGAATGCTGCTGCGCCTGTCGGGAAATTTGCGCTGAAATATAATAGCGCTGGTGTTGCCATTACTGCTGCAACAACAATGCCAACAAGTGCCGGCGGGACTGCATATTTGGCATATTTTGCAGTCAGATGCAAATAAACATCTGCCGGGTTTGCGCCTGCGGGCCTTATAGATAATACAGACTTTGAAAGCGCATACACCGATAATGGCAGAAGAATGTTATACATGATTGCGATGTACCACCATTTTACGCTCGCTCCCATGAATGCGGAAACCATTGGAAGCATTACGAGGCCCATTATCGGCAGAACTGTTCCAAGCATGTGCAGAGTCTGTATCGGGCTCTGCAGATTGTGCGCAAAGCTAAGCATTTTGTCATATGTGCCATCGAGAATTATTTCCTCAGCCTTTTCTAGAGTTTTAAGGCGCTCTTCTTTTGCCTCGGAGAAAAGAGAAGTTTCCATTACGTGTATGGCCTCTATGAAAGCGTCATCCCAGCCTCTCCATGTTTCGATGTAATCTTCAATAGCAGTAGTGATGCTGCTGTATTTTTTGGTTTCAACATCCCATAGGACTTTTATGAAATCAAGCGATAACGGCGGCGGAAGATGTTTTGCTGCAAACCAGGTTGCAAGCTCAAGATTTGGGGTGTGTTCCATGTAGATTATCATATAGAGAACAGCAAGAACTATCTGGTCGGAGGCTTTTGCGCGCCAGGTCAGGAAAATCCTCTTCGGTATTGTTGGAATCAAAAGGAATGTGCTCACGCCTGCCAAGGAGCCAGATACAATAACCCACAAATTGCCAAGCAATAATCCCAAGGCAAATGAAACTATTACTGCGATTAGCGTTGTAAGAATTGCCAGCGAATAAACTGCTTCGGGAGTTGTAGAAATGTGCGCCATATCCAGCGATGGCTGCAATTTCTCTACATCCGATGATTTTAATTTCAGCTTTATCGTTTTTTCAGCGCCGTTGCAGAGGCGCTCAAACAAACTATGGCCTAGGCTGACTTGCTCTTTTTTGAAAATTCTGTAAGCCTCAGAATATGATATTTCAGGCCCTTCCTTTATTGACGAGGGCTGGCCAACCTGTTGTTCTATCTTTTCCGCATACTTCAGGAAAAGTTCTTTTTTTTGCTCATCTGTCAGTTCGGCCATTTTTGATTTTCTACTACTGGGAATCTC